>DATEMX010000141.1:0-6616 GCA_035275365.1 Polyangiaceae bacterium
CGAGGAGCACGTGGGCCGGAGCAAGAGCGAGAGCGATGTCAAGGTTGGTTGAGCCCGGACCAAGCGGAGTAAAGAGCCCACCGGCTGTCTCGACGAGGGTCACCTCTCCGCTGTTCGACATCACCCATCGGCGCACCTCTCCGAGATCAATTCGCTCCCCGGAACGCGCCGCAGCGAGATGCGGTGACACCGGATCCGCGAAGCCGTAGCGCGGAGGTTTCACGTGAAACGTGCCCTTGCTCACTCCTGCGCGACTGAGTTCCTCGCAATCTGGCGTCCCGCGATCGCGGCGGTCGTCGCTTGGCAGGCCTGTTTCGATTGGCTTGAGTCCCACCGCGGAGATCCCCCGCGCGGCAAAGGCGTGCAGGACAGCGACACCCACGTGCGTCTTTCCAACGCCGGTGCCCGTGCCCACGAGGACGATGCGAATAGCCATCAACCAACCGCCCTCGCGAATTCGGTGAAGATCACCCATCGGCGCACTTCTCCGAGATCAATTCGCTCCCCGGAACGCGCCGCAGAGAGGGGTACCGACACCGGATCCGCGAGGCTGTAGCGCGGACGTTTCACGTGAAACGTGTCCTCGCTCACTCCTGGGCGACTGAGCGCCTCGCAATCTGGCGTCGCGCGATCGCGGCGGTCGTCGTTTGGCAGGCCTGTTTCGATCGACTTGAGCCCCACCGCGGCGATCCCCCGCCCGGCAAAGGCGCGTAGGACAGCAACGCCCACGCACGTCCTTCCAATGCCGGTGCCCGTGCCCAGGATGCGAACGGCCATCAGCCAACCGCCTTCGCGACCTCGGCGAAGGCTGCGAGAGCAACCTCCACTTGTGCATCAGAAAGGTCAGCTCGCGCCGTGATACGGAGACGCGAACCACCCGCAGGCACCGTTGGCGGCCGAATCGCTTGCACCAAGATGCCAGCCTCGAGAAGTGCTCGGCTCCAGGCCAGCGCCCGAACCTCGTCACCGAGAACCAAGGGCAGCAATGGCCCCGTCTGATTGGCTACCACAAGCCCCAATCGCTCGAGCCCCTCGCGCAGACGTCGTGATATCGCTGCGGCGTGAGCGCGACCCTCGCCATCCGCGCGAGCTTCTCGGACCGCACCCAACCCGATCGCCGCCAGGAGCGGACTCAGACCCGTGGAGAAGACGAACGACCTTGCCCGGTTCCACAGCCATCGCACCAGGTCGCGTGATCCCGCCACGAACGCGCCTTGCGACGCTAAGGACTTGCCGAGCGTTCCGATGAGCACATCAGGCTGAACCCCGGCCTCGCGCGCCAACCCGGAGCCGTCGAAACCAAGAACCCCGACGGCGTGAGCCTCATCAAGCACGAGCGCGGCGTCGTGTTCCCAACAGATTTGGCGGAGTGCACGAAGGTCCGGGCCGTCCCCCTCCATGCTGAAGTAGCTCTCTGTGACGACCCACCGGCGCTTCGCCGCGGAGCCCCGCAGGGCTGCGCGCACCTGTTCGAGATCATTGTGAGCGACGACCACGACCCTGGCGCGGCTCAGGCGGCATCCGTCAATGAGCGATGCGTGATTGAGGGCGTCGGAGACGATCAAATCGCCGTGCGCCGCAAGCGCAGCGATGGTTCCAACGTTAGCCGCGTAACCACTGGTAAACAATAATGTTTTGTCGAGACCAAGCCACGAGCTCAGCTCCTCCTCCAGACAACGGTGAACCTCGTGCTCTCCGTAGACCAGGCGCGACGCACCGGCGCCCTCGGCGATGGTCCCGGCAGCTTCCCGCACGTATTTTGCCAGCCTGCCCGTGGTGCGGTACCCAAGATAGTCGTTCGAGCAGAGGTTGAGACAGGTCGCCCTCGCCGCCGAATCGATGCTGGGCCCTCGCTCGCGCAGGCGCCCGATGTCCTTCAGCACGTCGAGCTCTTCGGCCAAGTGCCGGAGCGGGTCGAGGGTCACGACGAGGGGGAGGCGGGGGCTTGGGGTTCGGCTTCGTCGCCGCCCTCGCCGCCGCCGTCGTCGAGGGCGGCATCGATCCGCTCGACCAACCGAGAAAGAGCGTCGCGCGCTCGCGATTCGATTCGCCGCAAGCGCTCCTTCTCTTCCTCGAGGTCATGAGCGAGAGCGAGCGTGGCGAGGAGCAAGGCCTGCGGATGGAGCGCTCGACCGCGCGGGCTTATCGCCTCGAGCTTCTCTTCGATGACGGAAACGAAACGCTTGAGGTCACCGTCGGTGGCCGTGGTGACGACGCGGTGCGTTTGACCTGCCACGCGCAGTTGGACCATCCTGCGTTCCATCCGAACGACGTTACCAACGACGCCCCGCGAGCGCTACCTGTGGCTGCCTTGAATCGCGCCCCACGCCAAAAATAGCGGCAAAGCAAGGATTTCGAGGTCGATTCGCGCCCCTCCGAGGAGCGTTACTTCGCGCGAGTCGCCGAGGCCGTAGCGAACGCCCATGAAGAGGCCGGTGCTCATCACGTAGATCGAGTGGTAGTTGTAGCCGTGACTGCCCCAAAAGATCTCCGACGCAACACCAGGCGCGAAGCCCCACGGTTGACTCGCGCCGACGTAACCGCCGCTCGAGAGGGCGACGGGGAGATAGGGATGAACGGGAATGAGCAGCGCGAGCCCGCCACCCACCTCGAAGTTGGAAAAGCCCGTTGTCGTTACGAGCTCTGCGTAGGGCCCGACCCCGAAGTCAGCGTCCTTTCGCCGAGCAAAGAGAACCTCGCCACGCAGGCCAGCGGCGAGATCGGTCGACGTCCACAGCTCGCGTCGCTCGCCCTTGCCAGCTACGCCGATCGCGAGGCCCGTGCTGAGCTGAGGGTCGGCGGCGACCGACGTCGCCAAAAGAACCGTCGCCAGCGCGAACGCGCCTGCGGCGCGGAGCTCAATGAGGCTCACAAATGGCAGCGTTCGGGAAAAACTGCTTGCAGACACGGCAATCGACGACGTCGTCTTGCCCCACGGCGCACGGCGCCGCGATCGCCGTCCCAGTTGCCGCCGGCAAGTCGCAGTTGGGCTTCACGGCAAGCGTCGTGTTGATGGCTTCCGACGGAAACGAGATGAGGCACCCGTAGCAGACGTTCAGCGGAAACTGCCATTCGCCGGTCTCTACCGACATCCCACCCAGTGTCCGGCCAAAGACCTTCGCGATAGCGGTGAAATGACGGACCAAGCCGGGCTGGTTCATCAAGCTCGCCTTGAGCGTGGCGCCGAATTCGGCTCCGAGCAAGATCGTCTGTGTCACGCCGAACGATGGCGTCGTTCCGTTGGCCGGTTCGATGAACCCCGAGCCTGGAACGGTAACGGGGCCCCAGACGATACCGCCGGCGTCTTCGACGCGAACGACCGAGCCTTCGATGGCGACGCGCGCTGTTTCGGTTCGGAGCTGCGACGCGTTGCCGCGAGGCACGAGCTGACTTCCGACCAAAAGATCGGCCGTATATTGAAGGCGAAACGCTACATCGAGCGCGCCGCTCGTCAACCTGAGGGACGTCGGGGAGTTGTCGGCAATGCACCCCATCTCGCCCGAGCCGGTTCGCGCCTGCACTTGGCGGACGAAGAGGATGCTCTCGCTCTCCGCGCAGTGCGACGTTCCAAGGAGGATGGGCATGAGCGCCATCCCCAACGACAGCGTTCGCCGAAGGACCGACTTCATGTGTCGAGTCTAACGGGGGATCCGAGCCACCGCCAAAATACCCGCGCTTTTAGGCAAAGGCCTGAAAGTGAAATTTAGGTCTTGCCCAGGAGCTTGGGGAGCTCGCTGGGAGCGATTTTAATGACTTCCACCGCTCCGGGCGCTCGGATCAGGACGAAGCGGAGGGCGCCGCCCGCGCGTTTTTTGTCGTAGGCAACCCACCTCAACGACGATTCGAGGGGCTCGGCATCCAGATCGCACGGCAAGCCCAGGCGTCCGAGGAGCCGAACGACGTCCGCCGCCAAGGTGGGCCCGGTGACGCCCAGCGCCACCCCCACACGCAAAGCGGCGACCAAGCCAAGTGCGACGGCCTCGCCGTGCGTGAGTCGCTCGAACCCGCCTTCGGCTTCGAGCGCATGGCCTACGGTGTGGCCGAGATTGAGGTGGGCCCTTTCGCCGGACTCGCGCTCGTCGCGCCCCACCACGCCGGCCTTGACGGCGATCGACGAGCGAATGGCGCGGGCGAGCGCGACAGGATCGCGCTCGTGGCCGAGCCGCTCGGCTCCGCCGGGCGCGGAGAGCTCCGCGTAGAGAGCCGCATCGCCGATGAGCGCTGTCTTGATGACCTCGGCGAGACCGCTGCGAACGGCGCGGATGCTTTCGGTGCGGGTGAGTGAAGGATCGACGATGACGCGGGACGGTTGATGAAAAGCGCCCACCGCGTTTTTTGCGGCGCCGAGATCGACCGCGGTTTTCCCGCCCACGGAGGCGTCGACCATGGCGAGCGTCGTCGTGGGGACCGCTATCCACCTGAGGCCGCGCAACGCCAGCGCCGCAGCGAGGCCGGCGATGTCGGTGATGACGCCGCCGCCCACGCCCACCACGACAGCTTGACGATCGACGGGTGCGTCGATCGCTGCTCGTAAAATGGTTTCGACCGACGCTAGGGTCTTGTGGCGCTCGCCAGCGGGCAGGACGATCTTCACGATCGACTCGTAGCGGGTGAGCGCGGTCAGGCGGCGAACGACGAGTGGGTCGACGTTTTCGTCGGTTACGACAACGACACGGCTCGGAGCGAGGCGCTTCAGCGCGGCGGCCAAATGTTCGTCGCCGGCGCCGCCGACAACGTCCACGACGTACGTGCGGTCGGCGAGCGGCACCGGGATGGGGTCGTGCGCGACAAGGCGGAGAACCTCGGTCGTCAGGTCGTCGATGGCTCGCCCGCCGGTTTCGACGACGAGGTGCGCCTCGGCATAGGCGGACGCTCGCGCATCGATGAGCTCTTGAATCCGCGATTCGGCGGAGCTCGGGCTGCCGAGGAGAAGAGGTCGGCTTTCATCACCCGACATGCGTTCGATGAGCACAGCCGCGGAGGCCGCGAGGGTGACCACGAACCCGCACTGCAAAGCCCGGAGCCGCACGCCGCGCCCGAGGAGACTGCCGCCGCCGAGGGCGACGACCCGGGGTGCGAGGATGTCGAGCTGATTCAAAAGGACCTCACGCTCGAGAGTCCGAAACGCGGCCTCGCCTTGCTTGGCGAAAATTTCGCGAATCGGAACGCCGGCCCGGCGCTCGACTTCGGCGTCGAGATCGACGAAGGGGACCCGAACGCGCTCCGCAAGCGCGCGGCCCAAAGTGGACTTGCCGGTCCCCATCATGCCGTTCAGGAATATCGGTCGGGCGAGCTGCACGGAGGGGCCCTAGCTTAGCACCCAACAGGGGGATAGGATGAAGTGTGGCTCGCGTTTCATTCAAGAAGTACCAAGGGCTCGGCAACGACTTCATCGTCGTCGACCTCGAGCGCGATCAGTTGGCCGACGGCGTCGTCGAGAAGTGGTGCGATCGTCACTTCGGAATCGGAGCCGACGGCGTTCTCTTCGTGGGGCCGCCGAAGACGGGCCGCGCGGCGGCGGCGATGACGATCATCAACGCCGATGGATCGCGGCCCGAGATGTGCGGCAACGGCATTCGGTGCGTCGCCGTTCATGTCGCTTCGCGCGATCGCCGCGACAAAGCCGACATGCTCATCGATACCGACGCCGGCACGCTCGAGTGCAAACGCGACGGCGAGTTCGTGGAGGTCGACATGGGGCCGCTCAGCGATCATGGGCCGATCGAGGTCCCGCTCGGTGACGAGGTGCACCGCTTTGCCCGGTTTTCCACCGGTAACCCGCACGCCATCACGTTCGATCTCTACGAGTCCGCGCAGATCGACGAGGTCGGTCCCAAGGTTACTGTGGCCCCGGCGTTTCCCGAAGGGACCAACGTCGAGTTCGCTCGTCTACGCGACGACGGCGCGATCGATCTGGTCGTCTGGGAGCGCGGCGTCGGAAGGACGATGGCTTGCGGGACGGGCGCGTGCGCGACGGTCGGCGCGGCGTGCTTTGCGCGCCGGCGCTCCTTCGATGAGTTCGTCGATGTTCACCTGCCGGGAGGGACACTTCAGATCTTGGTGAAGCGCGACTCGCTGCACGCCATCATGCGCGGTCCGGCGCGGCTCGTCTTCCAAGGAGAGGTGGAGCTCTCTTGAGGAGCGCGCGACTGACGATCCTCGCGATCGTAGACGCGGAGCCCGTTGCACAGCTATTTGGCCGCGTCTTCGCGGGTCCCGACGACCGTGTCATGGTCGCGACGAGCCTCGCCGAGGGGCTCGCCCTCGCTGCCGGCGAGACGCCCGACTTGGCCTTCGTCGACGTTTCGCTGGGCCACAACGCCGGCCTCGCGCTCGTGCACCACCTGCGCGCGGTTGCACCGAACGCCGTGGTCTACGCGATGGCCAACGAGGCGTCGCTGCGCATCGGCGCGCAAGCTGTCGCGCTCGGGGGCTCGGGGCTCATCATGATGCCGCCCTCGGGCGACGAGCTGCTCTCGGCGGCCTCCGATGTTCGAACGCGAATCGCTGCGGCGAGCGAGAAGGAAACGCTGGAGGAGCGCGCCGATTTCGCGCGGCGCGCCGCAGAGGGTGCGGGCAAGGTGGCGAGCCTGGCCGAGTGCGGCGATCGCCGCGA
>DATEMX010000142.1:0-3815 GCA_035275365.1 Polyangiaceae bacterium
TGCCGAGCGCTGCCCTCGCTCGGTCGTGGAAGTCGCTGAAGCAGCTCGGCAACCTCTCTTCGGCGTCCGTCTTGTTCGTCATGGCAGACCTGCTGGAGAGCCGCGCCGCCGCGCCCGGCGACTACGGCGTCATGCTGGCGATGGGCCCGGGGTTTTGCTCGGAGCTGGTCTTGCTCCAATGGTGACCACCCAGGTGCTGTATTCGTCGTTCCTCGCCCTCTTGGCCGGCGAACGGGGCATCGAGCTCCTCATCTCGCGGAGAAACGCGCGTGCTGCGTCCGCCCACTGCGCCGTCGAGACGGGCCAGGGGCACTACCGCGTGATGGCAGCGCTGCACGCGGCGTTCCTCGTTTCTTGCGCCGCCGAGGTATGGCTCTTGGATCGGGCGTTCTCCCCCGGCATCGGGTTCGTAGCCCTGGGAGTTGCCTTGTTGGCGCAGGTGCTTCGGTACTCCGCCATAGCGGCCCTCGGCCAGCGGTGGAGCGTGCGCATCATCGTTTGGCCCGCAGCGCCGCCGGTCACCCGCGGCCCTTATAGGTTCATGCGACATCCCAACTACGTCGCTGTCGGTCTCGAGCTCTTGTTCGTTCCGCTCATGCACGGCGCGTTCTTGACGGCCGTAGCATTCTCGGCGTGCAACGCCGTCTTGCTCACCGTTCGAATCCGCGCCGAAGAGCAGGCCCTCGGCGAGATCTACGCCAAGGCCTTCCGCGGTCGCCCGCGCCTATTTCCGTCGTTCGCGAGGCGCGAACGCGCCTGACGCGGGTCCTCGCTCGGCGAGCGCGCCGTCTGAACGCGCAGGTGGGAGCAGGGTGGTCGTGCAGTTTGTGATGGCTTTTGCGCTCGGCTTCCATTGCGAGGGGAGCAAACGGTCGGAGGCTGCAAAGATGAACTTTCGTCAGTTGGGTCGGTCTGGAATATTCGGATTTCTACTCGCCGCGTGCGATGGAACCGCCCTTCGCTTCGGTGAAACCGGTACCGACGGCGGTCCCCAGACTGCCAGCACCACCTCCGGGACCTCGGGCGAAAGCACTTCCGCAACCTCGGGTTCTGGCGGAAGCACCGGGATGGGCGGCGCGTCGATAGGGGCGGGCGGTTCGCTCACGGCAGACGATGGCCCAGCGATGCCCGCGCTCGTGTGCGTGCCGAACTCCGGCCCCGACGCGGGAAAGAGCGTGGCCTTGGCGCTCACGAACATCGAATACGATCGCACTGTTCGCGATCTCCTCGGCGAGCCGAGCTTGGTATCGCGCGATTTTCCTTCCGACCTCGATGACTTCTGGGTCCGGCGCAACATCGGCGACCCTCTCTCGCAATCCCGCATCGTTGCTTACCGGAGCGCGGCCGTTCGCCTTTCGCAGGCAGCCCTCGAGCGCGGTGTCCGCAAGCTCTTGCCCTGCGACCCTGCCACCACCGGTGAAGACGCGTGCGCCGACGCGTTCATGTCGTCTTTCGGAGCACGCGCGTTCCGGCGCCCCATGACCGCAGACGACCTCGGCCTCATGCGCGTGAGCTACGAGAATGGCCGTGCACAAGGCTCGTTCGACGCCGGCATCGTCGCGACCATCGCGTACGCGCTCGTTGCCTCGGATTTTCTCCTCACTCACAAGCCCGGCGAGCGCGGAACGCTGAAACCGCTGGCGCCTTACGCACTCGCCTCGCGTATTGCCTACTTCGTCACCCGAACGACGCCCGACAGCGAGCTCTTCGCAGCGGCGGCGCAAAACAAGCTGGCCACCAAAGATGACATCGAGAACCAGGTCCGGCGCCTGCTTTCGGGGCCTACGGCACACGAGATGGTTCGCGATTTTTTCACCGAGTGGCTGTCGCTCGACGCGGCCGACAACACGGACAAAGATGTCGAGCTCTTTCCTACCTTTGGGAGCGTGCGCCCATTCTTGAAGATCGAGACGCAGAAGCTCGTCGAGTCGATCTTCTTCGACGGCAACTGGAGCGACCTTTTCCTGCGCACCGGCACGTTTCTCAACGCGCCGCTCGCGCAGCACTACGGGATTGCCGGCATCGCTGGGCAGGACCTCCAGCCTGCCAGCATGGGCCCCAACCGGATGGGCATTCTCACGCAGGCAAGCCTCCTTTCCGTCGATGCGACGCCAACTCAAACCAAGCCGACGAAGCGCGGCTGGTTCGTCCGCGGGCGGTTCCTCGGTGTCGTCGTACCGATCGAGTCGCCCGCGCTGCCCGTCATGTCTTCCTCCGTTCCCGGCGAAACGACGCGTCAGGCAACCGAACGGGTAATGATGTCGGGCGCGACATGCGGGCAGTGCCATCGCTTGATGGATTCGATCGGCTTCGGGTTCGAACACTTCGACGCGATCGGCCAATTTCGTGCGACGGAAAACGGCAAGCCCATCGACGCCAGCGGGACCGTCGCCGACATCGATGGCAAAAGTCGCGCCTTCAATGGCGCTATCGAGCTTTCGAAGGCGCTTTCGTCGAGTCCTCAAGTACGCGCGACGATCGCTCGACAGTGGTTCCGCTTCGCACTGAAACGCATCGAGGAAGATGGGGACGCTTGTTCACTCGCCGCCGCAACGGACGCCCTCGCGCAGACGGGCCGTATGCAAGATCTGGTCGTTGCCATCGCTACGAGCGACTCGTTCCGTTACGAGCGCTGGTAGAGCCCTACCCGCGACGACCGCTCGCCGAGCGAGGATCGACCGTTTCGGTGCCGGTTGTCTTGATCGTCTCTGATGCTTTGAAGATGTGATGCTCGATGCGGCGCAGCAACATCTCGGAATCAAATGGTTTTTCGAGGTAGTCCTCGGCGCCCAACCGAAACGCGGCGATACGCTCTTCGTGATCGCAGCGGCCGGAGAAAATGATCACCGGGATGCCCCTCGTTTGCGGGGCGCTCTTCAGGCAATCCAGCACCGTGAGGCCGTCGATGTCGGGGAGCGTCATGTCGAGCACGATGAGATGGGGGCGGTGGTCGGCTGCCAAGCGGACGCCGTCGGCCCCCGTCGCTGCGTGAATGAGTTCGACGTGCGATCCTGCCGCCAACCGCTCGATGATACGAAAGAGGGGGACCTCGTCGTCGATGAGGAGAACACTTTTCAGGCCCGTCTTCGCCATCTTCATGGTCGGCCACCTCGGGCCTAAAAAGATACCCCTCTCCCTCGCGCCTGTCACGCTCTCTGCAGTCGAATGAGCCCCCGCTGGGCCTAGCGTTACCTACATTCGGATGTGCTCGATTGCCGCGACATGGATCTTCTCAACGGCGGCTGTGATGCTCCCAGCGATGCAACGCCGAGAGCGCCGACGGCCGCTCCCCAGGTGAAGCCACCAGCCGATGGCGGCTAGCCGCCGAAGCGACGCGCCGAGCGCTCGCGCGCTTTTTCGCGCTCCACCTCGCGGCTTCGCGGCGGTGCCGTGGTGACGAGACCCGCGACGAGCCTCTGCGTAGAGGCCGAAATTTCCTCCACCGCGCGGTCGAACGCGGCTTGGTTGGCCTGCGACGGGCGCGCGCTACCGCTGATCTTGCGGACGTACTGGAGCGCCGCGTCGTGCATCTCTTCAGTGGTGGTGGGCGGGTCGAAGTTGAACAGCATGCGGATGTTGCGACACATGCGCTCCGGTCTACGCCCGCCCCTGCACCGGGGCAAGGCGACGCGCCTCACCAAGGGCAAGGTGACTACTAGTCCCTAGTGACGCACGGTGAAATTTGGCCCCAGATTCGAGAGCGTGGAGAAGCTGGTAGATCGGCGCCGGAGGTACCGTGGAGGGGGTGGGGCCTGTTCCGGGCGAAAGCCCCGGCGGTGGGGGGGCAAAGCCCCCGAAGACAAGGGATAGTGCCA
>DATEMX010000143.1:0-2458 GCA_035275365.1 Polyangiaceae bacterium
CGCGTCCGTCCGGCGGATCCTGCCCATTTGCCCGGCAGAGCACATCATCATCGTGACGGCCCAGCACCTCATCGAGCCGATGCGCGCCGCCCTCCCCGACCTACCGGCGCGGAACTTCTTGGCCGAGCCGGCGGCTCGCAATACGGCGCCGTGCATCGGATGGGCAAACTCGACCATCCGGCGCCGCGACCGCGAGGCGACGATCATGGTTTTGCCGAGCGATCACTTCATCGGCGACGAGCCTGGCTTTCGCGCCACCCTCGAAAAGGCCGCCTTAGCCTCCCAAACGCACTCCATTGCGACGATCGGAATCACCCCGGCGAGGCCCGAGACGGGCTATGGCTACATCGAAAAAGGAGCGCCCGCTGGCGGCTCGGCGTTCGCCGTCGAGCGTTTCATCGAGAAGCCCGATCTGGCCCGGGCCGAAGCGTTCGTCGCTTCCGGCAAGCACCTCTGGAACAGCGGGATGTTCTTCTTCGGCGTTCACGCGATGACCGATCTCATCGCCGAACACCTGCCTCTTCTGGCTCGCGGGCTCGAGCGCCTCGATCGCGCCGCGGCGCTCGGCGACGAGCCGGCCGAGGTCGAGAAGGTCTTTCCTTCGCTACCGTCAATCAGCATCGATCACGGCGTGATGGAAAAAGCGGCGAGCGTCGCGGTGGTGCCCGGAGAGTTCGGGTGGAGCGACGTCGGAAGCTGGCAGAGCGCGTGGGAGCTGGCGCCGAAAGACGCGCAGGGCAACGCCGCCCCGAGCGAGACCGTGTTCGTCGACGCCAGGGGCAACCTGGTCCGCGATCTGCGCTCCGACAAGAGCCGCGTCATCGCGCTCGTCGGCGTTCACGACATGGCGGTCGTCGTCACCGACGACGAGCTGCTCGTCATCCCGCGTGAACGCGCGCAGGACGTGAAGAAGGCACTCGAAATCGTAGAGAGCCGCGCCGGTAAATCCTGACCGCCGAAGCTCGCGCGCGAAGCCTTCGCAGCGTGCGTCGAAAAAATCAGGTTTGCGCGGGCGCCGCGAGCTCGCCCCGCTTGGCCTTGTCGAGCCACACGCGAACCTCGCGCTCGATGACGTCGATGGCCTTGCTCTTGAAGAGGCGAAAGACGAAAGGCACGTCGAGATCGAGCTCGATGGCGCGCGGCAAGATCCCGATCGACCCTTGGAGCTTCATCCCCTTGACGTTGAACTCGATGCGCGCGTCGCGCTCGGACCCCCACGTCATCTTGGGCTGGTAATCGGAGAAGCGTCGTTGGTACGCCTCGAACGCGCGAACGGCCGCCTCCTTCGCGAGGGCCGTGTCCAGGTCGTGCGCAATCTGATGCTTCATTGGGCGGGTCTTAGCAAAGGATCGAGCCGATGGGCAATCTATGAACACTTTGGACCGAAAACGCCCCGCGGCATGCAGCTTGCTGCAAGGCTTGCTCGAACCATGCCTACTCCCTTAGCTACGGCTGATCGACCGATCCATGCAGCCCGCCCACGACCTTGAGCCCGGTCCGCCTTCGTCCCCGTCGTCCGCTCGCGCGGGTGACACGGGCGGGCTCGAACCCGGCATGCGGATTTCACACAATATCCGCTTGGTGCAGCTCCTCGGCGCGGGCGGCATGGGCAGCGTTTGGCTCGCGGATCACGCCGGCCTCGATACGCAAGTCGCCGTGAAGTTCATGGCGCACGAGCTTGCCTCCGACAGCTCGACCGCCATGCGTTTCGCGCGGGAGGCCAAGCTCGCTGCGCGCATCAAGAGCCCGCACGTCGTGCAGATCTTCGACTACGCGACCACCGCCGAAGGCGTACCGTTCATCGTGATGGAGCTGCTCGAGGGAGAGGACCTCGAATCGCGGCTCGCGAGCGGAAGGCCGCTCTCACTCGAAGAAACGAGCCGTATCCTCATTCAAATCTGCAAGGCGCTCGGGCGCGCCCACGCGCTAGGCATCGTGCACCGCGACATCAAGCCCGACAACGTATTTTTGCTCGAAAACGACGGCGACACCTTCATCAAAGTCCTCGATTTCGGCATCGCGCGCGACGAGCGCCGCCTCCCGGGCGTCACCGTTTCCGGGATGACGATGGGCACGCCTTCGTATATGAGCCCGGAGCAACTCTTCTTCGCGAAGGACGTCGATCTGCGGTCGGACATTTGGGCCACCGCGGTCGTCATCTACCGGTGCATCACCGGCAAGCTCCCGTTCGAAGGCGATAGCTTCGGGTCGATTTGCGTCGCCATCAACTCGGGCGGCTTTCGACCTCCGAGCACGCTCTCTGACGACGTGCCCCCCGCGCTCGATGCTTGGTTCAAGAGGGCGCTCGCGCGCCACAAAGACGCACGGTTCGAATCGGCCGCGGAGATGGCCAACGCGTACCTCGCAACCCTCGAGCGCGCCGGGCTCCTTCCGCAGTGGGCGCTCGCCCGTCATTCGAAGGGCGAGTTGCCCAGCTACGCCACCGATCCGGGCGGGC
>DATEMX010000144.1:0-2811 GCA_035275365.1 Polyangiaceae bacterium
TGCCCGGCACGACAAGTTTCAGGTGGTGTTCGAAAGGCACCCGGCTTCGCGTGGCCAATTCAAGTTGGCGTTGACTGGCATGACGAGCCGATCGACGGCTCCCAACCGGGGACGCAAGCATGAGCAGCCGCACTTCAGAAGATTCCCGTTTACGAGGTTCGCCTCGTCCAGACTCGCCAACCTCTTCCAGACTCGCCAACCTCGTCGCCTTGCGGAAACGCACCTCCATCACGGCCTCGTCTCGGCGCACGCACTTCACTCCTTGATCGGGGTGACCGGCCGAGAGCACTTCGCCGCCCTCTTTCTGAACGGCGCCAACCAAGTCACCGGAGCTCATATCGCCGCCATCGGAGGGCAACACTCGGCGGAATCGATCCTCGCGCGATTCTTCGCTCCGCCTCGCTGCATGCGCGAACTCGATCGCGGTGGGCCACAACCACCCGTCGGGCGACCCCAAGCCGAGTACTGAGGATTTCGAATGTACCGCGATTCTCTCGCGAATTGCTGAAATCGTCGGGGTACCCGTTGTCGACCACGTCATCGTTACGCGCGACCCTCACCACTACTACTCGATGCTCGCGAGCGGCACGCTCCCTCGTGCCTGCGGCCCTTGAGGTCGCTGACGACGACGATGGCAAGCGATGGACCTTCGAAGTGACCGACGATGAGCGATTGCTTTTCCCGGAGCTCGCTGGCGTGATTCGAGTTCACCTTGTAGAAGACGATCACGGCTTCGTCCTCACCGAACAAGAGGCCGAGGAGATCACCGACGTGATGCCCTGCATCGTAGGGTACTCGTATGAAGACGGCGTGTACTGCCCGAGCTGCACGCGCGGCCAGTTCGGTGACGCCCTCGACAAACCGAACGCCACCGACGATGAAAGCAATCCGAGCGGCGTCGTGTATGCGACCGATGAGCACCCCGACTGGCCGTTGTGGCTATCGTTTTAGCGATAACTTCCCGATGGGCGACGAACAAGCGGGCTTCAATGCTCCATCCGCGCGGCGTCATATGCAATGTTGTTATGCAATGTTGTTGCATTCACGTCTCTTGAGACACCGTCGCCTTCACCGCGTCCGTCCTGGGCTCGTACGCACGGGCCGCTCACACCGTCGCGCCTCGAGACCTCTCGGCCTTGGCAGGTGTCCGGCTTCTGCTTTCGCGGTTTCCCGATAGGAGCCCTCCGCGAATGCAGCCGGCCATCCCAAGGAGCTCCGGGCGGCGCTCTCGGGGCGAACGAGCCCGCGACGAAGCGGCTCACGAAACGGAGGATGCTCATGGTTGATACGAACAACACACAGACGACGACGCAGTTGCCCATACGCCACCTCGCGATCGCAACATCGAAACTACTTGGATACACCGTCGCCCCCGAGGAGTTGGGCGACTTCAAACAGCGAGACGTCGCCGAGCTGCATGGTCCCGACGAGATCCGGCTCTTCTGGTTTTCGCCGTGGCGCCCCAAAGATCGAATCGAAATTCTCGGCCAATTCCCGCGATGGTATGACGAGTTCTCGACCGAGACGTACCATTCCCGGGAGCGCTTCAACATCACCATCGCCAAGGGTTCGTCGCCCGAGCATGCCGCCCGAGAGATCAAGCGGCGCCTGCTGCCCGGCTACCTCGTGCAGCTTGAGGAAGCCAAGCAACTTCGCGCCCAGTTCTTCGAACGGGGTGCGCGCCAAGAACAGATCATGAAGAGACTCGAGGCAGTCGGTGCCCGCCGGGCCGGGCGGGAGAGAGGAAGCCTCGAGATCGTTCTCGACAGTTCCGAAGGCATGGCTCGCTACGGCGACATCAAGGTCGGCAACTTTGATGGCACGGTCGACATCAAGCTCCGCAACCTGAGCCCTGAACAGGCCACAGCCGTCCTTCGCGCTCTCGCAGCGAGCACCGCCGCCTCGTAACTGGCAAGTACAAGGGAGGCGACCGATGTCGCCTCCCCCAGCTATTCGAGCGTTCCGTTGCGCCGCCGGCCGCGTTCACGCCGCCGCGCACGTGGAGCTTCGGCGCCATTGGACTGCTCGAATCCGTTCCCACTTTTCTGGACCTGTTCGGCGAGTTCGCCAAGCGGGGCATGAGCAAGCGCGTCGAGTAACGAGCGCACGAATGTGCTGACGATGTTCTGAAGCTCGAAACGAAGATCGTCCAAGGTTTCCTCCTTCGCGGGCCGTGTTGCAGCCCGATTCGGCGTCGCAGACTCTCACATCGCCGGTTCCCGTGGAAGGCCGACCATCATATTGCGGCGTGTGGCAGGTTTCAGTCACCGAGCCTCCGTCGACCTGCACGATCTCGTCGACGAGCGCGGCGACAACGCGACACGCCTCCTCGGGCGAGAGCACTCTCGTCCGCGATGTTTCGAAATCCTGTCGCGTCGTCGCAGCGTCATGGCGGCGTATCCGGTACCGGTCTGTTGTCGGCCAACCCGGAGGTACCAGTCGCAAGTCGATTCTCTCGCGAGTTGCTGAAATCGTCGGGGTACCCGTTGTCGACCACGTCATCGTTACGCGCGACCCTCACCGCTACTACTCGATGCTCACGAGTGGCACGCTTCCCCGAGCCTGCGGCCCTTGAGGTCGCGCACGGTCGCCTCGGTTCAAGTTCGTCCCGCGCTCTTGCGCTTCGTTCGGGCGGACCCCGAAAGGCGTCGCGCCTCGGGACCTTCGGCCCTGCGGGTGTCGAGCTTCTGCTTCCTTGGCTCCCCCCGCCAGCGGGTCCCCCCAAGCAAGCAGCTCGCCATCGCCGAGGAGCTCCCGGGGCCCGCCTCGTTCGAACGAACCGCAAGAGCGCGGGGAGAGCGAACAGGAGAA
>DATEMX010000145.1:0-4811 GCA_035275365.1 Polyangiaceae bacterium
CGCCGAGCGCTCCCATCTTGGAGCTCTTGGTGGGCGCGAATTTGGGCGGATCGCAGAGGACGAGATCGAAGCCTCCCTCGCGCCCTGCCTGCGACAACCACTCGCGTGCGTCGGACCGGACGTACCGGATGCGATCGACGAGGCCGTTCCTCCGCGCGCACTCGGCGCCGACCTCGAGCGCGATGGCGCTCTCGTCGACCGCGACGACTTCGCTCGCCCCGCCGCGAGCCGCGGCCATGGCGAAGGCCCCGACGAAGCTGTAGGCGTCGAGCACGCGCCGGCCCTTGGCGAGCTGTTCGATGCGGCCCCGCATCGGGCGCTGATCGAGGTAGAAACCTGTTTTTTGCGCGAGCGCGAGGGGGAGCTCGTAGGCGATGCCGCGCTCGGAGAAAGAGAGGGTCGACGCGGCCATGTCACCCCGCACGACGCCGGGGGTGGTCTCGAATCGTTCGCTGCGGGCAACGCCCGCCGAAGTTCGGTCGACGATGGCGCGCGGACGGAGCAGCTCTTCGATGACCTCGAAGAGCATCGCCTCGCGACGCTTCATGCCGACGGTGCCGAACTGCACGACCGCGATTTCGTCGAAGAGGTCGACGACGAGGCCCGGCAGATCGTCGCCGTCGGCGTTGACGATGCGGAGGGCGCTGGTCTCGCGTGAAGGGAGGCCGAACATGCGCCGCCGTTCGATGGCGCGGTAGGCCCGCGAGCGGAAGAACCCATGGTCGATGGGGATGTCGCGATTGCGCGATACCAGGCGCACCGGAATGGCGGAACCGGGCGAATAGAAACCGCGTCCAATGAAGTTCCCGCGGGGATCGACGACCTCGACTTCGTCGCCGGCAACAGCGCCACCCTCGATGCGGAGGATGGCCTGCTCATAGACCCAAGGGTGGCCCGCCCAAACGGGTTGGATGTGTCCGGGCTTGAGAGTGAGCGTCGGCATGCCTATATCCGGGCCTACCCTGCACCATTGTGGCCCAGCGTGCACAATTTCCTTGCCGCCGCGGAGCGAAATTCGTCCGGCAGTCGATGCTCTACTATTGGTGACGAGGGATCTGGGCTGATGGGCCTGGAGATAATCTCGGTCGCCGCCAATCTCCAAGGCCGCCAAGAGGGTAGGGAGGGAGGGTGGTTGCTTGCTGACGAGGTGATTGGTTGCTGCTGCCGGCTGGGCCTTGGGAGTTGGGAAATCCTTCGTGCCTCGCAAAGGACCGTCATTGCCGTCGCAGGGACGCGCTGAAAAAAATCCCCTTGGCGCTTTGGCGGCGACTGGGAAACGCCCAACGACGCTATTATGGGCGGGGCGTGAGGGCGGCGCGCGAGAGCTCGCGTGTTTTGGCCTTCATCGCGCGCTCTTCTTCGTCGGTCTGGTGATCGTAACCCACGAGATGGAGTAGGCCGTGCGCGAGCAGCATGATGAGCTCCGCCTCGAGCGTTCGCCGCTTCTGTTTGGCCTGCCGCCGCGCCGTATCGACGCTGATGACGACGTCGCCGAGAAGCTCGGGCGGCGCGCGATCGCTTCTCTGTGCGCTCGGCCCCCCTCCTTCGCGCATGGCAAACGCCAACACGTCGGTGGGCCTGTCTTTCGCGCGAAACACCTTGTTGAGCTCGTGGATCTCGCCGTCGTTCGTGAAGGCAACCGAGAGCTCGGCCGTGTGCAGTTCGATGCGGCGAAGCATGCGCTCCGCCCACCGCTTGGCCAGAACCTTGGAAACGCCCCGGTAGGGTCCGTTGCGAACGGAAACGAAGGCAGGCACTGGGTCGGACGCTGACCTATTCGCGGGGGATCTTCTTGCCGTCTTCGACGAACTTCTGCAAGCCGATGTCGGTGAGCGGGTGGTAGGCGAGCTGTTCGAGCACCTTGTAAGGGACCGTGCAGATGTCGGCGCCGAGCTGGGCAGCCTGGAGCACATGCGTGGGGCTGCGCACGCTCGCCACGAGCACCTCGGTATTGAACGCATAGTTTTGGTAGATGGTGAGGATCTGCTCGATGAGCTGCATCCCTTCGTGCGAGGTATCGTCGATGCGGCCGATGAAAGGCGAGATGAAGCTCGCGCCGGCCTTGGCCGCCAAGAGCGCCTGATTCGCGGAGAAGCAGAGGGTCACGTTGGTGCGAATCCCCTCGTCCGCCAGCGTCCGCACGGCACGCAGGCCCTCGATGAGAAGAGGCACCTTCACCACGAGGTTTTTGTGAATTTTGGCGATCTCGCGGCCCTCTTTGAGGATGCCCTCGTAGTCGGTGGAGAGGACCTCGCCCGAGATGGGACCGTCGACGATCTCACAAATCTCCGCGAGAGCCTTCTTCGTCGGCTTGCCGCTCTTGGCGAGGAGCGAAGGATTGGTCGTCACGCCGTCGAGCAAGCCCATCGCCGCGGCTTTTTTTATTTCGCCGATGTCCCCTGAGTCGATGAAAAACTTCATGGAAAACCTCGCATTCGGAAACAGTGGTCGTTCGATCGAGAGTTGTCGAGCCCCACACTACTACGGACGCGAAGGCTCTCCCGGGGACTGCGACCTTGGACCGAGCCGGGCGCTCAGACGGCGGCGTCGTCGGCTTCGTCGCCGCCTTCGGTCGCGCCGTGGCACTTTTTGAATTTCTTGCCGCTGCCGCAGGGGCAAACGTCGTTGCGGCCAATCTTGGGGGCCGAGCGCGCAGCGGGCGGCGGCATGGACGGTTGCGGCCGCTGCCGCGCCCTCTGGCCGGCCACCGCCGCCTCCTCGTCTTCGCCGTGTCGCGCGGTAGCGCCCTGGAGCTGCGCTGCGTGCTTCTCCAAATCTTGCGCTTCGATGGCAGCGATTTCTTCTTGCCGCTGCACCTTCACGCGCAAGAGCTTGGTGACGACGAGCGAACACACCGCCGCCATCATGTTGACGAATAGGTCGTAGCCCTCTTTCTTGTACTCCTGCTTCGGGTCCTTCTGGCCGTAGCCGCGGAGCCCGATGCCGTCGCGCAAGTGATCCATGTTGGTGAGGTGCTCGACCCACGCCCGGTCGATCTCTTCCAAATAGATGTGGCGGAACACGCGGCAGCAGAGCTCGATTCCGAGCTCCTTCTGCTTGGCGCCGATCACCTCGAAGGCGCGGTCGTAGAGCGCACGCGCCAAGAGCTCCGGATCGCCGAACGACTCGAGATCATCGCCCGGGGCCACCCCGAAATGTTCGGAGAAGCCCTCGCGAATGCCGTTCCAATCCCAGTCGTCAGGGGTCTTGTTGGCGGGGCACGACTCTTCGACCATGGCCCCGATGATGCGATCGACGAGATCGAGCATGCGCTCGCGCTGCTCGGTGAGGGCGAGCGGCACGATCTCGGTGAGCTCGTCGTAGAGGCCGAGCGCGTCGCTCTCGCGGCCGTCGATCTCGATCTTGACGCCCCACCACTGGTAAACCTCTTGCTGCAGGTGCGAGAGCTCGACCAGCTTTTTGCCCTCGAACGCCTCGCGCGGGATGACGGCGCTGTGCCCGTTCGTCGCGCCGTCGCCCGCGGCCTTGGCGCGGATAGGGCTCTCGGCGAACATCCCGAGCACCTCGGTGATGCGCGGGACCACTTCTTCGACCACCGACGAGAGCGGGGTGAAGGACTTCGTGTCGCCGGTGGGCTTGCCGTCTTCGTCGACCTCTTCGGGGCGATAGCGGCCTTCGAGGAGCTGCTGGCGCATCGTGTAGACGGTCTTGCGCTGCGCGCTCATGACGTCGTCGTACTCGAGCAAATTCTTGCGGATGTCGAAGTTGCGTTCCTCGACCTTCTGCTGGGCGTTTTGCACGCTCTTCGTGACCCACGGATGCTCGATGGGCTCGTCGTCGGGCATGCCCATGCGATCCATCAAATTTTTGACCTTGTCGCCGGCGAAGATGCGCATGAGGTCGTCTTCGAGCGAGAGGTAAAAGCGCGATGAGCCGGGATCGCCTTGGCGGCCCGCGCGGCCGCGGAGCTGGTTGTCGATGCGCCGCGACTCGTGCCGCTCGGTGCCGAGGATGTGCAGGCCGCCCGCCTCGACGACCTCCTTGCGCTCGGCGGCGCACGACGCTTCGTAGGTTTCGACGAGCTTTTGGAACTCCTCGGGCTCGGCGTCGGGCAAGCGATTGTTCTCGGTGAACTCGATCTTCGCCATCATCTCGGCGTTGCCGCCCAAGATGATGTCGGTGCCGCGGCCCGCCATGTTGGTCGACACCGTGATGGCGCCCTTGCGCCCGGCTTGCGCGATGACCACGGCCTCTTTGGCGTGGTGCTTGGCGTTGAGCACGTTGTGAGCGATGCCTTTTTTCTGCAAGATGCGCGCGATGGCGCCCGACTTCTCGACGCTGGTCGTACCGACGAGGACGGGCTGCCCGCGCTCGTTGTATTCGAGCAGCTCCTTGATGACGGCCGAGAACTTCTCGCGCTCGGTCTTGTAGACGACGTCTTCGGCGTCGGCGCGAACGATCGGTTTGTTGGTGGGAATGATGATGACGTCGAGCTTGTAGGTGCTGTGGAACTCGGCCGCCTCGGTGTCGGCGGTGCCCGTCATTCCCGAGAGCTTCTTGTAGATGCGAAACAGGTTCTGGAAGGTGATGGTCGCCATGGTGCGACTCTCTTCCTGAACCGGCACGTTTTCCTTGGCCTCGACGGCCTGGTGCAGTCCGTCGGACCAGCGGCGCCCGGGCAGCACGCGCCCGGTGAACTCGTCGATGATGAGGACCTTGCCGTCGGGCGACACCATGTAGTTGACGTCGCGCTTGTAGAGCGTGTGCGCCTTGAGGCACTGGTTGACGATGTGCAGCGTCTCGAGGTTGACCGGGTCGTAGAGGTTGTCGCCGTCGATGACCTTGGCCTC
>DATEMX010000146.1:0-4287 GCA_035275365.1 Polyangiaceae bacterium
TCGTCGACCAATTCGTGGTATCCGCCCGGATCGTTGGCGCCCCGACGCTTCTCGTAACCTAGTGAAAATTCGTCGTAATATGCCTGGGTGGCGGACGGCGATGGAGTCCCCTTCTGGACCATGGTGCGGTTATAGCAGCCACGCTCAAGTTTCTCTGCCGAAGTGCGTTCTATACAGGGTAAATGTCGAGGGGACCATGAGCGACCCGCGTACTCCCTCGGGGCGCTACGCCACCTTCGACGAAGAGTTCGAGGAGGAGACCACGTCGGTCTCCATGCCGCCGACCCTCGACGGTCGCCGCGCCAAGGAAATCCTCGAGCCGCAGGCACGGGACCGGGCCACGCTCACGATCGTGACCGGCTTCAGCGCGGGTGCCATTCACTCGCTCGTCGAAGAGAACCTGATCGGTCGCGGCAAAGAGTGCGGCGTCAGGATCGACGACCCTGGCATCAGCCGCCGGCACGCCCGCGTCGTGCGGCGCGGGCCGGGCGCCTATTTCGTGGAGGACCTCGGTTCGCGCAACGGAACCTTCGTGGGCGGCAAGCAGGTCGTGAACCATCGGCTAGAAGAGGGTGATCGCATTCAGGTCGGGCCCACGCTCGAGCTTCGATTCGGGATCGTCGACGAGGCCGAGGAGAAGCTTCTGCGAGGGCTCTACGAATCGAGCGTCCTCGATCCGCTGACGGGCGCCTTCAATCGCAAGCATTTTGGCGATCGCCTCTCGGGCGAGATCGCCTACGCCGGTCGCCACAAGGCGCAACTCTCGCTGCTCATGTTCGATCTCGACCACTTCAAGCGCGTCAACGACACGCTCGGGCATTTGGGCGGTGATCACGTCCTCCGCACGGTTGCCGGCATCGTGAAGAAGACGCTCCGCGTGGAGGACGTCTTCGCGCGCTACGGCGGCGAAGAGTTCGCCATCATCGCGCGCGGCACCGACGTGGAGCGGGCGCACGCGCTCGCCGAGCGCATTCGCACGATCGTCGAGCGTTCGAAAATCGACTACGGCGGTGTGCTCGTGCCGGTCACCGTCAGCGTGGGAGCCGCGTCGCTCGCCTGCTCTGGCAGCTTCACCGACGGCGAGCTGCTCATCGCCAAGGCCGACGAGCGGCTCTACGCCGCCAAGCGCGCCGGTCGCAATCGCTCCGTCGGGGCATAAGGGCCGAGGCCTCTCGTCGCTCATTCTGCGTGCGGGGCGGCGCCGCCGGTGTAAAAGAGTGTGCCCCGATGCCGAGCCGCTTCTACGTCACCACGCCCATCTACTACATCAACGACGTGCCACACCTCGGCACGGCGTACACGACCATCGCCGCCGACGTGCTCGCGCGCTACCACCGCTTGCGCGGCGAAGAGACGTTTTTTCTCACTGGCACCGACGAGCACGGCCTCAAGCTCGAGCGCGTCGCCAAAGAGCACGGGCTCACGCCCCGAGTCTTCTCTGATCGCATGAACGCGCCTTTTCGCGAGACTTGGCCCAAGCTCGACTGCCAATACGACTACTTCGTTCGCACGACCGACCCCGATCACGAGAAGCGCGTGGGCGAGCTCTGGGAAAAGATCAAAGCGAGCGGCGATCTCTATCTCGGCTCCTACGAAGGATTTTACTGCGTGGGCTGCGAGGCCTACTACACGGAGAAGGAGCTCGAAGAGGGCGGCATTTGCCCGCTCCACAAGACCCGCGCCGAGCTCATCCGCGAGCCCTCGTACTTCTTCAAGCTCGGGGCCTACGGCGAGCGCCTCCTGGCCTTCTACGACCGCCGCCCTTCGTTCGTGCAGCCGACGACGCGCCTCAACGAGGTAAAGAGCTTCGTTCGGGGCGGGCTCGACGATCTCTCCGTGTCGCGCACCACATTTTCTTGGGGAGTGCCGGTGCCAGGCGATCCTTCGCACGTCATGTACGTTTGGTTCGAAGCCCTCTTCAGCTACCTCACGCCCATGATGACCACGCCCGAGCGCCGTGCTTTTTGGCCGGCCAACGTGCACCTCGTGGGCAAGGACATCCTCCGGTTCCACGCCGTGTATTGGCCCGCCCTCCTCATGTCGGCCGGCATGTCCGACGACGAGATTCCGGGGCAGGTCTATGCCCACGGCTTCTTGACCTTCAACGGTCAGAAGATGTCGAAGTCGCTCCGCAACACGGTGGCGCCCGTCGCCCTCGCCGAGGCGTTCGGCATAGATACGCTCCGCTACTACCTCATGCGCGCGATCGCGTTCGGGCAAGACGGCGATTTCAACCTCAAAGAGCTCATCTCGCGTTACAACGCGGACCTCGGTAACGCGCTCGGCAATCTGCTCAATCGCGTGCTCAAGCAATGCGAAAAGGTCTCGCACGGCAAGTTCCCCGAGCGTGGCGAAAATGAAGCGCTGGAGGCCGCGCTCCTCGCGGATCTGGCCACCGGCGCGCAGGCAGCGGCCGACGCCTTCGACGCCATTTCGCCTCATCGCGCGCTCGAAGCCGTATGGCAAGTCGTGAGCGCTGCGAATCAATACATCGATCGCGCGGCGCCTTGGTCGGCCTTGAAACGCGGCGACATGCTGCGCGCATCGACCATCTTGGCCACCACGCTCGATGTCCTCGAGGCGGTGAGCGTCATGATTTGGCCGGTCATGCCCGCGGCGTCGGATCGGCTGCGCTCGCAGCTCGGCCTCGCCCCGACGGCTCCCACGGCGGGTTCGTCGCTGTGGCCCCTCGCGCACGCTCCTCGCGCAGCCGGGACGCCGCTCGGTGCGGCGGTGCCTCTCTTTCCGCGCATCGACCCCGATCAAGAGAAGGTGCTCATCGAGCGGCTCGGTCTTGCCCCCGCTGAAACGCCCGGAGACGCTGCTGCCCAAGACGCACGTCACAAGGGGGTAGGGGCCGCACCCCCGAAGAACGAAGGCTCCCCCCCAGCTACCGACGCGGGATCATCGCCGATCGCCTACGACGATTTTGCCAAGGTCGACCTGCGCGTCGGCGTCGTCGTCGGCGCCGAACGCGTGAAGGGCAAGGACAAGCTTTTGTCGCTCAAGGTCGACGTGGGCGAAGCCGAGCCGCGGCCCATCGTGGCCGGTCTCGCGCTGACCTTCCAACCGGAGGCCCTGGTCGGAACACGCGTGCTCGTGGTGGTGAACCTCGAGCCGCGCAAGTTCGGCAAAGGTCTCGTCTCCCATGGGATGCTCCTCGCGGCCGGTCCCAGCGAGGCTCTGAAAATGGCTACCGTCGACGCCAGCGTACCGCCCGGCACGAAGGTCAAATAGGCGAAGCCCCCTCCGCGCGACGCGCAGCGCGAGCGGCGTAGCTCAGCCGCGCGCGGTGATCCGCTCGAGGACGAGCGGGACCGTGCGCGGCCGGCGCGCGGTAAAGCGAAAGGCGCGCGCCACGCGCGCGGCGACCGTCGAGGTCGACGCTTGAATGTGGAGCCGGGCGAGCGGCGCGCCTCGCTCGACGTGATCGCCCGGCTTGGCCAAGAGCTCGATGCCGACGGCGGGGTCGATGGCTTGGTCGACGGTGAGGCGTCCCGCGCCCATGGCCACCGCGCACGAGCCGATCTCGAGCGCGTCGATCGCGGCGACGAACCCAGCTGCGGGCGACCGCACGTCGACTTGGTGCTTGGCCGCAGGGAGCAACGTAGGATCGGAAACGACGGCCGGATCGCCGCCCTGCGCCGAGATGATGCGTTCCATGGCGCGTGCCGCGCTGCCGTCGCGGATGGCCGAAACGAGCTTCTCGTTCGCGTCGCGCTGATTTTTTGCCACGCGCCCGATGATGAGCATCTCGCGCCCTAGCGCCAGCGTGCACTCCAGCAAATCGGCCGAGCCATGCCCGCGGAGTAGCTCGAGCGCCTCGCGGGTCTCGAGCGCGTTGCCTACCGAGCGGCCGAGGGGGTCGTCCATCCTCGTGAGCAAGGCGACGACCTTCTTTCCAGCGCGCGTGCCGACGCGTACCAGCGCTTGCGCGAGCTTCTTGGCGCTCGTGCGATCTTTCATGAACGCGCCGCGACCCACCTTGACGTCGAGCACGAGCCCGTCGATGCCTTCGGCGAGCTTCTTGGAGAGAATGCTGGCGACGATGAGCGGTATCGATTCGACGGTGCCGGTAACGTCGCGCAGCGCATAGATTCGCTTATCGGCGGGCGCGATCTCTTGGGTCTGCCCGATGAGGCACGCGCCCGCGTCGCGCACGATACGCGCGAACGCGTGGCGGTCGAGATCGGTGCGAAATCCGGGAATGGTCTCGAGCTTGTCGACGGTGCCGCCCGTGTGCCCGAGGCCGCGTCCCGAGACCATGGGAACGTGGACGCCGCACGC
>DATEMX010000147.1:0-4905 GCA_035275365.1 Polyangiaceae bacterium
AATCGAAAGCGCGGCGAGCCCACCTGGCTCGCGCCCAGCCAGATTCTCGATATCCCGTGCGGCGGTTCGGCCGAAGCGACGATCTTGCCGAAGCGCATCAGGTAACTCGAGCCCCCGACCGTCGCCCACCACTGTAAGGTGGAACTTTCGCCGTCGTTGTACGTCGAATGAAAGCGAACCCCTCCTACACCGATGGTGCCCATGAGAAAGTCATTGTGCCTCCTCCCGTGTCTCTTGATCGGATGTTCCTCGACGACCAGCTTCGTGAAATCCGACACGACGCTCGGGCGCGTCGTCGTGTATCGCAACGGCGTTGCTTACTTCGAGCGAACGGCGCGCGTCGAGAACGACACGCTCAGGTTGTCGGTGCCCGCCGACAAGATCGACGACTTTCTCAAATCGCTCACGGTGACCGACGCCGTGACGGGTGAGAGAGCGCCCGTCGACTTCCCCAGCAATCCCCCGCCCGGCTCTACGGGCTTCACGGAGATGAAAATTCACCTGGCGGGCAAAGCGCCCCACCAACTGAAACTAAGCTACGTCACCGAAACACCGGCGTGGAAGCCGAGCTACCGCGTCGTCATCGGAAAAGACGGTAAGGTGAGCGTGCAAGCGTGGGCGATCGTCGACAATACCTCGGGCGAAGATTGGAACGACGTGAAGCTCGGCGTCGGCTCCAGCTCTGCGCTCTCGTTCCGCTTCGATCTGCGCTCGGTGCGTCTCGTGCAGAGAGAAACGCTGCACTCGAACGATCTCTTCGCGCTCGCTCCCCCGACCGGAGGCTCGAGCTACGGGCAGCCCGCCGAGAAGCGCGTCGTCGGCGAGCTCACCGACGGTGCGATCGCCGCGGCGGTCGATGCCGAGTCAGAGAGCTTAACCGTGGCGGGCAAGCCCGCGCCGCAAAATGCCCCAGCGCTCCGCAAGGCGGAAAAGCGCGCGCAGCCACCCGGCGCCCGTGCACGAGGCATGACCCAGGAGGTGCCCGCGCCGAGCGCGCCTCCGCCCGCGCCGAGCGGCGCGTCCGACGTCGTGCGCATGGCGCAGGCGCTTCGTTCATCCAATCGTTCGGTGGTCATCGAGGGCTTCGCCGACAAGACCGACGGCGACAAATTCGCAGCTTCGCTCGATCGCGCCAACAAGGTGCGCGATCAACTCGTTCGCAACGGTGTCGATCCGAGCCGCGTCGTGGCTACGGGACAGGGCGAGCAAGGGGGCCGCGCAGGTGGCGTGCGTATCGTCGAGGGTCCTCTGCCCAAAGCGGAGGCGAAGGCGGCCGCACCGGCCACTCCGCCCGCGTCGCCCCAGACCCTCGAGCCCATCGGGACATCGCATTTCGAATCGACCGCGGCGATGACCGTGCAAAAGGGCTCATCGGCCATGGTGTCGATCCTCGACACCAAGACGGAAGGCGAAGTCGTCTACTTCTACGACGCCGAGAGCCCGCGCGGGAACGCCTCGTTTCCCTTCAAGGCCGTGCGCCTCAAGAACCCGACCGATTCGGTCCTCGAGAGCGGCCCGGTGACGGTGTTCGGCGAAGGCCGCTTCATCGGTGAGGGCTTGGCGGAGCCGATCCCCGCGCGGTCGATGGCATTCGTTCCCTTTGCGCTCGACCGGCAGATCGTCGTCGAACGCAAAGACACGAACAGGGACACCATCTCGCGCATCCTCTCCGTGCAGCGAGGTGTCTTCTCGAGCGAAGTGCTCCACACGCGGCGCTTCACCTACGCGCTTCGCAATCGCATGACGGAGCCGGCTACGGTCTACGTGCGCCACACCGTGGCCGACGGCTACAAGCTCGCCAAGCTCGGCGACCAGAAGCCCGAGCGCATCGGATCGGCCCAGCTCTTTCGCGTCGAGCTGCCGGCCAACGGCGCCGTCGAGCTCGGCGTCGAGGAGTCGACGCCCGTCTTCAAGACGATCGATTTGCGGTCGCCAGCCGATATGGACCAAGTTCGCCTCTATGTCTCGGCCGGCGCGCTCGAGAGCCCTCTCAAGGGGGCCATCGAGAGCCTCATCAAGACGCAGCAAGAGATCGGCAACGTCGAGCAACGCATCCTCACGAATCGGGAGCAGATGCAGGCCTACCGCGCCCGCATGGACGAATTGCACGCGCAAGTCGTCAGCTTGCGGCTCGTGAAGACCGGCGGCGCGCTCATGAAGAACCTCGAGAAGAAACTGCAAGACGTGAGCGACAAGCTCTCGCAGGCCACCGTCGATCTGGCGGCGCTCGAAGAGACGGCCATGCTGCTCCGCATTCGCTTTCAAGACGGCATCGCCGAGCTCTCTCTCGAGAAGAAAGGCTGAAACGAACGCGGCGCCGACGACTCAGTCTTTGCGCAGGTTGTCTTGCCAGGGCGACTCTTGGCGGTCGTCGCAGAGGAAGAAGAAGAGCGCTCGCATGTCCGTGTATTCGTGGGCGGCCATCTCGGCGAGGACGGCGGGGAGGTCGTCGATGTCGACGCCCTCCCACTCGAAACCTCGGATGCCCTTGGTTCGCGCCAAGAGGCCGGCCGTTTGCAGCCGATCGCGAGCGCGCCAGTGCCGTTCGATGGACATCCCAACCGCGTGACTGAATTCGCGAGGCGGCTTCGATTCGTCGGGTAGAGCGACGTGGTCGAGCCCGACGCTCCAGCAGAGCCAGGTGAGCGCGTTCCAATCCGAACGCGCCAGGCGCAGCAAAGAGGCGACGTCTTGCCGTGCCAGATCGAGCGTTTCGTCGACCGCGATCTGCTCGACCGCCGGCTTCGTCGCGGTCTCTTCTTCGACCTCGTCGTCGAACGAGAGCTCGAAGGTGCGACGTTCGAGCACGACGGGGCCTCGTGGCAACAGGGAGGTGACGTCGGGCAAAAGCCAGCTCGGCGCGCTCCCCATTTGCTCGACGATGGCCCCGCGGATGAGGGCTAGCCGAGTCGCGTATTTCTGGATCGTCTTGCGAACCGTCGAAAGCGGCTGGCACGGTTCCTCCGGCATGTCCGCGAGGATCGAGTCGAAACGCGCGCGCGCCGGCCAAAAGTCGAAGGTCGTGAACACGATTCGCCGGTAGATCAGCAAAAACTCGCGTTGCTCGGCGTACCCCTCGCCGAGGCTCTCGGCGTCGGCCTTCGCTGCTTCGGGATCGCCGAGCGAGATGTCGATGAGCGCGCGCGTGACGCGGCATTGATCGCGCTCGGGAGCGAGCAGGATCGCGGCGTCCACGAAGTCGCGCGAGGCGCGCGAGGCTTCCGTACACGACGAGGCGATGGCGCGGAGAATAGCGGCGGGTTCGGCGCCGCGGAGCAACGCGTGAATGAGCACGGCGATGTCGCCTTCGGCCGACTCCGTCGCGTGGGTGGCGAGAGCCATCGCGTGCTCCGGTGTCAGCGCCGGCCTGGCGTCGCCGAGCGCGCGCAAGAAATCGTCGCATTGCCCCGATCCGGCCGCCGCGCGCGCGTGGGCGCAAAGCGCTTCGCCCGTTCTCCCTGCGCGCGTGAGCTCGCTCGCCAGATCTAGCCAAGCGCGCGGCTTGCGAGCCATTCGATCGAAGGCGGACGACTGAGCGGGCCCCGCGAAAGCCGGGCCGAGGTTTTTGCGAAGGAGGACCGTCCCGCCTTCGTCCATGTACTCCCAAATGCCGGTCGCGAGCTCACGCGTGAAAGCGCCGCGCTCTCGTCGGATGCGATCGTCGGCGTAGACGCCCGGTGCGACGCGAAGTTTCTCGTACCGTCCCGTTCGCTCGCCCGATTCGAAATCGGAAGCTTCGGTGAGCACGCCTGCCTCGTCGAAGAGCCGCGTCGTGCCGTGGAGCTTACCTTTCGCGTACGAAGTCTCTTCGAGGAGGACTCCGCCCGTCGACCACGTACGAAAGACGCCGTTTCGTTCGCCCTTTGCTCCGTACGCGCCGAGATGCCAGCGCCGATCCGACTCTTCGAGCCAGGCTTCTTTCGGGAGATGAGCCGGCTTCTCCGGATAGAGTGAACCATCGGAGCAAAGGCGGCGGCCCTCCGCGTCGTAGAAGAGCTCCGCCGTGACGCGGTTGCCGTCGTCGTATTCCGTCTCGACTCGGTAGGCGCCCGGCGGCACGCAGCAGATGCGCAGGGCCTCGGGGGTGAACCCGCTCGACGCGAAGGCGTCGATTTTGCCGTGCATCTTGCCTTGCCGGTATTCGCCGCGCCTCGCGAGCTCGCCGTTCGGATGGTATCGCTCGAAGGGCCCCTCGAGCACGCCGCCCTCGTATCGGCAATCGAGCGAGAGCGAACCGTCTCGGCGAAAGAAGCGGTGACGACCGCACGGCTGTCCGAGGGCATCAAAAGCCCCTTGGCTCCACTCGCCCCGGGCCTCGTCGTAGATGGCGTCGGCGGGAACGGACAACGGACGCTCGGGTCCTTCTGACACGGGCGGAGTCTATCACGGCGGCGAGGGTGCGCTATGACCGTCGACCCGCGGCTGGAAGAATCGCGAACTCTGATTTGGCGCGCCAAATGGGCCGAATCTGCGTGGAAATGCCGGCATTCGCCGCGGTGACCGGTGTAGACTCGCGAGATGTCGACCGTGAGAAAGGCAATCTCGACGCTCGCCCTGACCGCCCTGACCGCCCTGACCGCCCTCTCGCCGGCCGTCTTGGCCGAGTCCCTCGCGATCGAGGAGGGCGCCGTCATCAAGATCACGCGCGACGCGGTGTTGAACGGTACCAATTTGTCGAAGGGTACCGAGCTCAAAATCGCGGCCGTGAAGAAGGACGCCGCGGGTGTCGTCGCCCGGATCGACCTTCAAGAGGTGAGCGGCGAGAAGAAGGTGTTCAAGGCGATCACGCCGGAGTCGCTCGCCGCGCTGACCAGCACCCCGGGCGGCGGCTCTTCGAACGACCGGGCATCCATCTTCAAAGTCGCCGCCCAGATTCCCATCGTGCGGGAGCTCTCGCTCGGCGGC
>DATEMX010000148.1:0-8547 GCA_035275365.1 Polyangiaceae bacterium
GACGCCCAAGGGAGCTAAAGCAAAGGCAAGTTGACGCAGCACCCGCCGATATTGGCGCGTGGCCCCGCCGGTCGCCAGCTCCTTGCGCGGTGGGTGCTACAGGGGCTCGGTACCCCAGGCGAGCCTGCCCGAGCTCCACACTTCCTTTGCCGAGGGTGAGGCGGGCTACCGCATGCTCGCCAACGCGCTGCCGCACATCATCTGGACGTGCGACGCTCGAGGGCGCCTGGAGTGGGTGAACGATCGATGGACGGAGCTGACGGGGCTGACCCAGGAGGAGTCTCTGCGCGACCAGGGCGCCCTTCTTGCGGTGCACCCCGACGATCGCGACGTCCTCCAGCAGCGCTTCGGCCACGCGCTCTCGGCGGCGGTCCCGTGCGAAATCGAATACCGCATCCGCAACAAAGAAGGCTTCTACGGCGCGGGACGCGGCTTCGGAGCGAACCCCGGGCTTATCTTCATCAGGCCTTCGCACTTCGCGAAGAGCGGCTCCATCTGGACGGCGAGCATCTGGACGGTGACCGCGAGCCGAAAGCCAAAAGCGCGTCGACGAAGCGTTTCTCGGTTGAGGGATACGCTTGCTCGGGCCGGCGCCCGGTTCTAATGTCTCGGTTTCCGCCGGGGGGTGTCTCAGCTCCTGGTATGAGCTGGCACCATCGCTCGCTCCCGAGGAGATCTCGTCGAGGAATAGTGGATTCCAATTCTGTCGATTCGACCGTCACACCCGAGGGAGCACGAGCCCCCGAGCCCCACACTTCCTTTGCCGAGGGTGAGGCGGGCTGCCGCATGCTCGCCAACGCGCTGCCGCACATCGTCTGGACGTGCGACGCCCGAGGGCGCCTGGAGTGGGTGAACGATCGATGGACGGAGCTGACGGGGCTGACCCAGGAGGAGTCTCTCCGCGACAAGGGCGCCCTCCTTGCCGTGCACCCCGACGATCGCGACGTCCTCCAGCAGCGCTTTGGCCACGCGCTCTCGGCGGCGGTCCCGTGCGAGATCGAATACCGCATCCGCAACAAAGAAGGCGTCTATCGTTATCACATCGCGCGGGTGGTCCCCGTCCGGAGCGAGGCGGGTGTCGTGACGCGTTGGGTAGCGGCGGCCTTCGACATTCACGACCGCCGCCAGATGGAGGATGCCCTTCGGGCGTCGGAACGACGGTTCGAAACGGTCTTTCATTTGAACCCGCAGGCGACGGCCGTGACGCGCGTGGCCGACGGGAAGTATTTGAGCGTCAACGACGCGTTCTTGAAACTGACGGGATTTTCGCACAGCGAGGTGGTGGGCAAGGGCGCCGTGGCCATCGGCATTTGGTCGGAGGATGAGCGGCGCGCGATCAAAGACCGCCTCCTTTCGGCGCCGACCGCTGAAGCCGAAGTGCCCTACCGGACCAAAGACGGAAAGGCCCTCAGGCTCGTGCTCACCTCGGCGCGCATCGACTTCGGCGGCGAGCCCTGTCTCATCAACGTGGTGACAGACGTCACCGAAAGGCGCGCGAACGAAGCCGCGTTGCGGCAAAGCGAGGCGGTGGCGCGCGCGCGGGCCGACGAGCTCGAGGCGTTGATGGATGCCGTGCCCGCCGTCGTGTGGATGTCGCAAGACCGTGATTGCCGGGAGATACGCGGCAATCGCACCGGGTGCGAGCTCCTACGCGTCGATCCGGGGCAAAACCTTTCGAAGACCGCCGCGGACGCCACGGTCACGCGGCATTTCAAGGTGTTCGCGAATGGCGTCGAAGTTTCGCCGAATGAACTGCCGCTACAACGGGCGTCCCGGGGCTTCGAAGTTCGAAACTACGAAGAGGAAGTCCGATTCGACGACGGAGAAGCAATTCACTTGTACGGCAGCGCCGTCCCGCTGCGCGATCCCAATGGCGAGCCGCGCGGGGCGATCGGAGCGTTCGTCGACGTGACGCGCCTCAAGCAAGCGGAGGCCGCCATGCGCGAGGCCGACCGTCGAAAGGACGAATTTTTGGCCCTATTGTCGCATGAGCTTCGCAACCCGCTCGCCCCCATCCTCACGGCTGCTCAGCTCATGCAGCTGAGAGGCGACGTGGCGACGCCGCGCGAACGAGAGGTGATCGTACGACAGGCCCAGCACCTCGTGCGACTCGTGGACGACTTGCTCGACGTTTCGCGCGTGGCCCGTGGAAAGGTCACGCTCACCAAGAGATCGCTCGAGCTTGCGAGCGTCGTGGGCAAGGCGATCGAGGCGACGAGCCCCCTCCTCGAGCAACGGCAGCACCAGCTCCATCTCGACGTTCCGCCCAAGGGGCTCCCGATCGAGGCGGACGAAGATCGACTCACGCAGGTGGTGAGCAACCTGCTTACGAACGCCGCGCGCTACACGCCGCCGGGCGGCCGCATCGAGGTGGCGGCGCTCCGCTCCGGCAGCGACGTCGTCCTCCATGTCCGTGACAACGGGATGGGCATCGACCCTCTCCTTTTACCTCACGTGTTCGAGATGTTCGTGCAGGGTGCCATGGGCTCCGATCGCTCGCAGGGGGGCCTCGGGCTCGGGCTCTCGCTGGTCCGAACGCTCACCACGCTGCATGGCGGCTCGGTCGGCGCGCGGAGCGACGGCGTCGGGCGCGGCAGCGAGTTCACGGTGCGGCTGCCGGCGGCGAAGATGCCCGATTCTCCTGCCCACGCGAGAGACCGCACCGAGGAGAGAGTGATCACGAGCGAACGTGTGCAGCGCGTCCTCGTCGTGGATGACAATCGCGACGGCGCGGAGATGATCTCGACCGTTCTCTCGACCGCTGGGCACGAGGTGCAGGTCGCCTACGATCCGTCGCAAGCTTTGTCGCTAGTCCACACCTTTCACCCCGAGATCGCAATCCTCGACATCGGCCTGCCCGTGATGGATGGCTACGCGCTCGGGCTCGAGCTCTGCGCCCGCCTGAAAGGCTCCAAGCCGCTCCTCATTGCCCTCACGGGTTACGGGCAAGAGCAAGACAAACGTCGCAGCGAGGAAGCGGGGTTCGTGTTGCACCTCGTGAAGCCAATCGACGCCAAGACGCTCGTCGACCTCGTCGACTCGCTCGTCGGCGGACCCCCGCGTTCATAGCTCGGCGACGACTCCTCGGACGTCCCAGGCCTGACCCGGGCGCGGGCAGAGTCGACCTATCGGCCGGCTTCACCATCGCGAGCGAGAGTCGCATGGTTCGTTGCAGCGCGAGCGGTCACTCCGTTTGCTCCACTTCCAACCACCCTCCTTCCGAAGCATGCCCTGCTGAATCTCCCGGAGCGGTCCTTCGTGTATCGATGCGTCCTTTGGTGGGCAGGGATCGGTATGCCCGCCGCGAGCTGCCAGGAACCTTCGGCGATCGACACGGCCCCGAACGACGGCGGCCCCGACGCGCGGCTGGTCACCTTCGACCGGGCCACGCTCGCGCGCCTCGGCGTTCGTGTCGAGCCCGCCGGCCAGGGCGCGGCGACCCACGCGCTCAGACTGCCGGGAACGCTCGACTACAACCTGGACCACTACGCCGAGATTGGCGCGCTGCTCGAGGGGCGGGTGACTTCCCTGTCGGCGCGGCTCGGCGACACCGTGCAGAAGGGTCAAGTGCTCGGAACGCTTGCGATTCCAGCTATCGCCAACGCGCAGGGCGAATACCTGACCGTCAGGGCCGCCGCGACGGCCGCGCGCAAGAACCGCGAGCGTGAGGAGGCTCTCTTCCGACAGCAGCTAACGACTGCGCGAGAAGTGGAGGTGGCCCGAAGCGAAGCCTCCAAGGCCGAGGCGGACCTCGCCGCCGCCGTCGCCCGCCTGCGCGCGCTCAACGTCGACATCCCCAAGAGCAACCGCGCCGTCGCCAGCGGCGGAAACTACGAGCTGGTCTCCCCACTCGACGGGGTGGTCGTCCGGCGCGACGCCGTCCTCGGGACCTTCCTCCAGCCGAATCGCGCGACCTTCGTCGTCGCCGACCTTTCCAATCTGTGGGCGACCATCGAGGTCTTCGAAGCTGATTTACCGTACCTCAGGACCGGGGCGCATGTCCGGATCGAGGTGGACGCGTTGCCCGGCGTCGTGATTGACGCCGTCGTCGCTCGGCTCGATCCGGAGCTCGGCGGCGAGACGAGGGCCATCCGAGCCCGCGTCGCCGTGCCGAACCCGGACGGCGAGCTCCGCCCCGGTCTCTTCGTGCGCGCCACCATCGAGCTGCCTTCGCAACCCTCCTCCGGTCACGTGCTCGTGCCCGCGAGCGCCGTTCAGCCCGTGGGGTCGAGCGAGGTGGTCTTCGTCGAACGTGAGCCAGGCGTCTTCGAGGTGCGCACCGTCTCACTCGCGCGGCAGACGCCGGAGGTCGTCGAGATCGCCAGCGGCGTCCGCGCCGGCGAGCCCATCGCGGTCGCGGGCGCCTTTCTCCTTCGCGGCGAGCTCACCCGTCAATGAGCAGCGTCGTCCGCTGGGCGGCGGACCAGCGGCTGCTCGTGCTCCTCGCTGCGATCCTCGTTACCGTGGCCGGGCTCGTTTCGTTCGCCGAGCTCCCCATCGACGCCGTTCCCGACGTCACCAACATCCAGGTGCAGGTCGTCACCCGGGCGCCCGCGCTCTCGGCCGCGGAGATCGAGCTTCAGATCACGCAGCCCGTCGAGCGCGCGATGGCCGGCACGCCAGGGCTCGACCTGACCCGCAGCGTCAGCAAGGTGGGCATCTCCATCGTGACGCTGATCTTCGCGGACGACATCGACATCTACTTCGCGAGAGCGCAGGTCAGCGAGCGGCTCGCGATCCTGCGCGAGCAGATCCCGACCGACCAAGGGACCCCCGAGCTCGGCCCAATCTCGACCGCGCTCGGCGAGATTTACATGTTCGAGCTCCGGCCCACGGCAGGATCCTCACCCCGCTCGAACGAAGAGCTTCGGACCATCGTCGAGTGGCAGATCGCGCCCCGCCTGAGGCAGGTCAAGGGCGTCATCGACGTCGTCGGCTTCGGCGGGGCGACCAAACAATACCGCGTCACGCTCGATCCGCCTCGCCTCGCCGCGCATCGCATCTCGGTCGAAGAAGTGCGCCGAGCCCTCGAGAACGACAACGCCGTGCGCGGCGGCGGATACGTCGAGCAAAACGGCGAGCAGGTCGTCATCCGAGGCAACGCGCGGTTCGGAGGCCTCGAAGACATTCGGGCGACGCTCGTGCGCAACGGGAGCGGGAGCACGCCCATTCGCGTGGGTCAGCTCGGCGAGGTCGACACGGGTCCCGCGCTCCGATACGGCGCCATGACCCGCGACGGTCGCGGCGAAATCGTGGGCGGCAGCGTGCTCATGCTGAAGGGCGAAAACAGTCGCGACGTCGTCCGCAACGTCAAAGCCGCGATCGAAGACCTCGCGCCCCGCCTCCCGGCAGGTCTCACGATCGACCCCTATTACGACCGCGCCGACTTCATCAACCAAGTGCTCAATACCATCGCCAAGAACCTCGGCGAGGGCGCGGCCCTGGTCGCCGTGTGCCTGCTCTTGACGCTCGGCACCTTGCGCGCGGGGCTCCTCGTCTCTGGCGCCATCCCTTTCGCCATGCTGGTCGGCGTCACCGGGCTTCGCGCCATCGGATACTCGGGCAACGTCATGTCGCTCGGCGCCATCGACTTCGGCATCGTCGTCGAGGGCGCCGTCGTCGTCGTCGAGCACATCACGACCAAGCTCGACGAGGCGGGCTCGCCCGAGCGGCGTCTTTGCCTCATCGTGAGCGCCGCCGCGGAGGTCGCGCGCCCCGTCGTGTTCGCCGTCCTCATCGTCGTGCTCGTCTTTCTCCCCCTCGCCGCCCTCGAAGGGATCGAGGGCAAGATGTTCCGGCCGGTCGTCTTCTCCCTCTGCTTTATGCTGGTGGGCGCGCTCGCTTACGCGCTGATGGTCATCCCCGCGCTTGCGCCGATGGTGTTCGGCAACAGCAGGCCGGCGCGCGAGCCCTGGCTCGTGCGGAAGCTGGTCAAAGTCTACGACCCGGCGCTCGGCGTAGCGCTTGCCCGGCCCTGGCTCACCCTCGCCGTGACCGCCTTCGTGACCGCGATACTCATCGCATCCGGGTCGCGGCTCGGCGCGGACTTTCTGCCGCGCATCTTCGAAGGCTCCTTCGCGATCGACGCTCTCCGGCCCCCTAGCACCTCATTGACGCAGGCGATCGACCTCTCGACGGAAACCGAGCGCGCGCTTTCCGAGGTCCCCGAGGTGATCACCGTCGTCAGCCGCATCGGCCGTCCCGAAGGGGCCGTCGACCCGGCCGGCCCCGAGTCGAGTGACGTTTTCATCATGCTGAAACACCAGGGCGCCTGGCGGCCGGGCCTCACACCGGACGAGCTGCGCGACGAGCTCTCGAGCAAAGTCGACAAGCGCGTGCCCGCGACGATCAACACCTTCAGCCAGCCGATCGAAATGCGCGTCAACGACCTGGTCGCCGGGGCGCGGGGCGATGTCGCCGTGAAGATCTACGGCGAAGACCTCGACGCGATCGAAGCCTTCGCCGAGCGCGTCACGACGACGCTCGCGAGCGTTCGTGGCGCCGCGGGCACCAAGATGGAGATCGTGACCGGCTTGCCTGCGCTGAACGTCGACGTCGACCGTTCGAGGGCAGCGCGCCTCGGCATCGCTTCGATTTCGATCTTGGACATCCTTTCCATGACCCGCGGTGGCCAAAATGTCGGCCGGGTCCGCGAGGGCGAGCGCATCTTCGATCTGTCGCTGCGCATCGGAGGCGAGGAGATGAAGAGCCAGACCGATCTCGAACGGCTCCCCATCATGACGAGCGACGGAAAGTTGGTCCCCCTGGCGCTCGTCGCAGACGTCAAGAGGAACCAGACGCTCGTCCAGATCGGTCGCGAACAGCTCCGGCGCCGCATCCTCGTGCAGTGCAACGTTCGAGGACGCGACGTCGTCGGATTCGTCGACGACGCTCGCGCCAAGGTGACCGCGCTCGGCATTCCTCGCGGCGTCGAAGTAGTTTGGGGTGGCCAATTCCAGAACTTCTTGAGCGCGCGGGCGCGCCTCATCCTCCTCGTTCCCGTCGCCCTCGGGGCCATCGCCGTGATGCTCGCCGTCATGTTCAGGCGACTTCGCTACGTCGTGGTCTCCCTCCTCAACCTGCCATTCGCGGCAGCCGGCGGGCTCTTCACGCTCGTGGCTCGCGGCCTCCCTTTCAGCATCCCCGCGGGCGTCGGACTCATCGCGCTTTCGGGTGTCTCCGTCATGAACGGCGTCGTGATGACCAACAACCTCTTGCGCGAGCCGGACGGAACGTCGAGCGAGCGCGTGCGGCGCGCGGCGAAAGCGTCGCTCCGCGCCATCTTCAGCACCGCGCTCGTCGCAGCGATCGGGTTCGTTCCCGCGGCCATCGCCACGGGCACCGGCGCCGAAGTGCAGCGCCCGCTCGCCACGGTGGTCATCGGGGGTCTGATCGCCGCGATGGTCCTCTCGCTGCCGGCCTTACCGGCGATGCTGCTCATCGCGACGCGCGCCGCGTGGCCGGCGAGATGGCGCCCCGCTCGCGTGTGAAGTAGCGCCGCCTGCTCGCCCGGCGAATGATTGACAGGGCCCGCCGGGCGGGTCAGATGAGCCAACCATGGCCGACCCCCTCTTGGCACTCGCTCCGCGGTTCGCCGCCGCGCTGGGCGAAGCATTTGGCGAGCAATACGCGAGCGAAGGCGCCGCCCTCCGTCGCTCCGACCGCTCCGACTACCAGGCCGACGTCGCGATGAGCCTCGGCAAGAAGCTCAAGCGTCCGCCGCGCGAAATCGCAGAAACCCTCGTGGCCAAGCTCGACGTGACCGGCATCTGCGACGGCGTCGAGATCGCCGGCCCCGGCTTCATCAACCTGAAGCTCAGCGACGACTTCTTGTCGCGCGAGGCCACGCGAACCCTCGGCGACGAACGTCTCGGCGTCGCCAAGGCATCGCGTCCCGAAACGGTGGTCGTCGACTACTCGGCGCCCAACGTGGCCAAAGAGATGCACGTCGGTCACATTCGAACGTCGGTCATCGGCGACGCCCTCGTGCGTACGCTCGAGTTCCTCGGCCATCGCGTCATTCGGCAGAACCACCTCGGCGACTGGGGCACGCCCTTCGGTATGCTCATCGAGCACCTGCTCGACCTCGGCGCCGACGCCGCCGCGAACACGGCGCGCTCGATCGCCGATCTCAATCTCTTTTACCAGGTGGCCCGCGCGAAATTCGACGCCGACCCTTCGTTCGCCGATCGCGCGCGCCAGCGCGTCGTGCTTCTGCAAGGGGGCGACGAGCCCACGCTCGCGCTCTGGCGTGAGTTGGTCGACCAGTCGAAGCGCCACTTCACAGCCGTCTACGCCAAGCTCGGTGTCACGCTCACCGACGCCGACGTGAGGGGCGAGAGCTTCTACAACGCGATGCTGCCGTCCGTCGTCGCCGAGCTCGAAGAGAAGGGCCTCGCCCGCACGAGCGACGGCGCCGTGTGCACCTTTCCGTCGGGGTTCACCGGCAAGTCGGGCGATCCGCTGCCCCTCATCATCCAAAAGCACGACGGCGGTTACGGCTACGCGACCACCGATCTCGCCGCCATTCGCTATAGGGCCAGGACC
>DATEMX010000149.1:0-27547 GCA_035275365.1 Polyangiaceae bacterium
TTTTGAGTACGCCCGAGGCGATTTGTTTCTTCCGGCCGCCGCTGCGCCGACGATTGCGGTTAGACGATCGACTCCGCCGACCGGTCTAACCGGAAAACGAGGTTTCCTTGGCGCCGGGCCCGATTTCATCCAGACTTGCCCCCCAACCGCCGCCGGCGTCGTCCCCAGCCGCCCCCCGACGCAGCTCGATGGACCTCCTCTACTTTCTCATCCTCATTTCGGCGCTCATCTTCGTGCACGAGCTCGGGCACTACGCGTGGGCGAAGATCTTCGGCGTGAAGGTCATCACCTTCTCCCTTGGCTTCGGTCCCAAGATCCTGCGGCTGCGCGGCAAGGAGACCGAATACTGCGTGGGGCTCATCCCCCTCGGCGGCTTCGTGAAGATGCTCGAGGAGACCAAGGCCGATCCGGTCTTGCCCGAGGAGCGCAAGCGCACCTTCGAATCGCAGGCGCTCTGGAAGCGCGTGGTCATCGTCTTCGCCGGGCCCATCATGAACCTGATTTTCCCGGTCGTACTCTACTTTTCGGTCTTCGTGGGCGAGCATCACTTCTTGCCGCCGACGATCGGCGTCGTCCTCCCCGGACACGCCGCCGACGGTAAGCTCAAGGCCGGCGATCGCGTCTTGGCCGTCGACGGCGAAGAGATCGGCACCTACGCCGAGCTCGCGCGCGCGGTGCAAAAGAGCCCCGGACGCGAGCTCACCCTCAAGGTCTTTCGCGACGCGTCCTACCTCGACGTGGACGTCACCCCCGAGGAAGTCGTCGAGAGACGCGAGCTCGACATGGTCGAGCGGGTCGGCCAGCTCGGCATCTACCCGAGCCTGCCGCGCGCCGTCATCGGCGTCCCTCGCCCTGACTCGGCGGCCTATCTGGCGGGCCTCCGCACATTCGACACCGTCATTTTGGTCGGCGGAAAGCCCATCCGTCGCTTCGTCGACCTCGAGGCTGCACTGCGCGACAACCACGGCGAAAACATGCCTATCACCTACCTGCGCCCGCGCGTGGCTCCGGGCGCGCTGGGCGGGCTCGCCGATTTCGCGGTCTTCGAACCCGGCGTCGCCAACCTCACGCCCGATCCCGCGGCGGGCGATCTGCTCTCGCGCACCGGCATCGAGCTCGCCGATCTCTACGCCGTCGTCGTGCCCGACGGCGCACTCCGCCAGGCAGGCCTCGCACCGGGGGACAAAGTCACCGATTTGGACGACGTCCCCCTGCCCGCCTGGTCCGTGTTTCGCGAGCGGCTGCTCAGCGCGCCCGATCAGCCGCACACGCTCGGCTGGCTACGCGAGGGGCATCGCATGAGCGGCACCATCCAAATGCGACGAGAGCAATGGACCGACGAATACGGTCAGCACTTCGATCGCTACGTGATGCGAACGACGCACTGGATCCCGTCGTGGCCCGAACCGTTCGTGGAAAATCCACGGCCGATCCGCTACGCGCTCGGCAACGCCTTCGAGGAGACCGGCGACGTCATGCGCTTCATTCTCGTCAGCATCGCGCGCCTGCTCGAGGGCCGGCTCAGCTTGTCGTCACTGTCCGGCCCCATCACCATCTACGACGTGGCGGGCGAAGCCGCCGCGCGCGGGCCCGACTACTTCGTTTGGGCCATGGCGCTCATCAGCATCAACCTCGGCCTCTTGAATCTCTTGCCTGTGCCGGTGCTCGACGGCGGGCACCTCTTGTTCTTCGCCATCGAGGGCCTCTTGCGGCGCCCGCTCCCGCTGCGAGCGCGCGAAGTGGCGAGCCTCGTGGGCATGAGCTTTCTCTTCGTACTCATGGGAATCGCCTTCAAGAACGACGTCGACCGAAAATGGGACGTCATCGTGGGACAGTTCCGCGAGTTGTTCGGCTAACACTACTGCTGCAGATTTCTCGCGTGCCAGATCGATCATCGGAGCGAGCATACGCCAGCTCAAGGACTGACCGTGACGGAGTGGACGGAGTCCAGGAACTGGACGGAGTCCACGGAGACCTACGAAGCGAAGCGCAGTGCACAGGCAGTTTTGGGGTGCTCTAGGCTAGGAGCGGCGAGGCGTGGCGGCTCGTTCGGTCTGAACTAGTGCCGCTTGGCCAAAGTCGTGCCCCGACTTTGGCCAAGCCCGCGCTTCGCGCGGAGGCGGCTTCGCCTCCTGGCACTATCCCTTGGTCTCCGGGGGCTTCGCCCCCGCCCCGCCGGAGCAAGTCCGGAACGGGGCCCCACCCCCACGGCACCTCCGGCGCCGATCTACCTGCTTCTCGATGCTCTCGAATCTGAGGGCCAAATTTTCGCCGCGCGACACTAGGTGGTTCCGACAACCTCGCTGTATTTTACGCTAGGTCTTGGTCATTTTGGATGATCGTGATCTGCTCCTGCCAAAGTCTGCAGCAGTAGTGCTAAACCGAGCACGATTTTCTCATGGCCACCAAGCTAGAACCGAACGCGCGCAGCATCGCCGCGCACGTCATCGAGCGCGTGCTGCGCGAGAAGGCCTTCGCCGCGGCCGTCCTCGACGCCGCTCTCGAGCGCTATCCCGAGCTCGATCCGCGCGAGAAAGGCCTCGCCACGGAGCTCGCCTACGGTGCGCTGCGAACAGCTCCCTACCTGGAGACGCGCCTCTCCAATCACGCCACGCGCGGTTTCGGCAAGGTCGACGCCACCGTGCGCGCGCACCTGCTCGTGGCGGCCTACCAGCTGCTGTTCCTCGAACGCGTGCCGCCGTTCGCGGCCGTCTCGGAGGCCGTGCGACAAGTCGGCGGCGCGCGAGGCAAGCGGGTGGGCGCTTTCGCCAACGCCGTGCTGCGCCGCCTTTCCGAAGAAGCCCCGGGCGACAAGCGCAAGGCGCTCGAAGAGGCGGAGCGTGATTCGGCCGCACCGTGGCTTCGCGAAGCCCTCGTGCGCGCACTGGGCGAGGGTGGCGCCTCGAGCTTTCTCGGCTCCGGGGGCGCGCCGACCATTACCCTTCGCATTCGCTCCGGCGCCGACCGGACAGAGTCGATGGCGCGGCTCGCCGAAGAGGTCGAGGGCGCAAGCTTCGAGGCGGGCGCGCTCTCACCGCTCGCCATCTCCATGCGCGCGGGCAAAGATCCGGAGAAGCTCTCGCTCTACCGTGAAGGAAAGCTCGCCATCCACGAAGAGGGCGCGCAAGTGATCGCGCTTTCGCTGGGAGCAGAGCCGGGCGAGCGGGTGCTCGACGCCTGCGCCGGCCGCGGCAACAAGAGCGCGCTCTTGGTCGAAATCGTGGGCCAAGGAGGCGCCGTCGACGCCGCCGATCAACACCCGCAGAAGCTCGATCGATTGAGGCTCGAACTTCTGCGCCTCGGGCTTTCGCCGCACGCTACCTTCGCCGTCGACTGGGCGGTCGGCACGGGCGACGTCCCGTCGAACTACGATCGCGTCCTCATCGACGCCCCTTGCTCGGGCACCGGAACGCTGCGAAGGCGGCCCGATCTGGCGACACATCGGCAAGCCGCGGAGCTCGGAGCGCTCGCCGATCTGCAAGTCGCCATTTTGGTAAGCGCGGCGTCACGCGCGAAAGAAGGCGGGGCCATCCTCTACGCCGTGTGCAGCGTTCTCCGCGAAGAAGCGGAGGAGGTCATCGAGCGGGCGCGCGCGTTGGCGCCGTTCCTCGTCCCCGCGCCTTTTCCGGGCGGCCCCGCACGAACGCTGGCGAACGAGGCGACGACTTTGCGCCTCTTGCCGCACCTGCACGGCACCGACGGCTATTTCTTGGCGTCGTTCGTCCGCGCGGCGCTTTAGGGCTAGCGCGGCTACCTGTCGAGGTCGCATGTTCCGAGCGCACGGCCTTTGCCCGAACGCGCGGCTGCCCGGCGCAAAGACTTGCATCTTGGGCCGGAAGCAATAACGGTAGGGGCCCCATGTTTTCCCAAGCCGACCTAGCGGGGGCTTATACCGCGCTCGTCACTCCCTTCAGCCACGACGCCGCCGCCGTCGATCTCGAAGCGCTCGACGCCCTCGTAGAGGCGCAGATCGCCGGAGGCGTGTCGGGGCTCATCCCCTGCGGAACCTCGGGCGAGTCGCCCACCCTCACCAAAGACGAACAAAAGCTCGTGATTCGGCGCACCGTTCGGATCGCGCAGGGTCGCGTCCCCGTCGTGGCCGGCACGGGGTCGTTCTCCACGGAGGAAACCATCGCCACGTCACTGGCCGCATTCGAAGCGGGGGCCGACGCGGCGATGGTGGTGATGCCTTACTACAGCCGACCCACGCAGGCGGGCTTGGTCGAGCACGTCTGCCGGGTCGCGCTGGCCGTGAAGGGCCCCATCGTCCTTTACAACATCCCGGCTCGAACGGGGGTCGACCTCGGCGCCGATGCCACGGAGGCCATCTGCCGCCGCGCTCCCAACGTGGTGGGTCTCAAAGACGCAACGGGCAACGTGCTCCGCTGCCAAGAGCTCGTTCGCCGGCTCGGCGAACGGCTATCGATCTTGAGCGGCGACGACGCGCTCACGCTGCCGATGATGGCGAGCGGCGCGCGCGGCGTCATCAGCGTGGTGTCGAACCTCTTGCCCGGGCCGGTCAGCGAGCTGTGTCGCCTCGCGCTGGCCTACGAATATCAGAAAGCCCAGCGCGTTCATTTCGCCCTCCTCCCCGTGTCCGAAGCGATGTTTCTCGAGGCCAACCCGGCGCCCATCAAATGGGCGCTGGCGCAAAAGGGCATGATCAAGAACGTCGTTCGGTCACCGCTCGTGGTGGCCACCGAGGGCGTCGGCCACAAGATCATCGACGCCGTCCAGAGGTTCGAGGCCGGCTCGTGAGGATCGCTCTCCACGGCGCGACCGGGCGCATGGGCAAGGCCATCGTCCGCATCGTGCACGAGAAGCGCGAGGATCAGATCGTAGGCGCGATCGCCGCGGCCGACGCGCCCGAACAAGGGGCCGACGTGGGCGAGGTGGCGGGCGTAGGGCACATCGGCGTCGCGGTGACGGCCGATCATGCCATCGGCCTTTTGGGGGCCGACGTGGTCATCGACTTTTCGATCGCGACCGCCGTCGGCGCGCTCACCCGAGCGGTCAAGCGCGCCAAGGTGGCGCTCGTCAGCGGGACCACCGGGCTCGACCCCGCGAGCGCCGCCCTCTTGAACGACGCAGCCGAAGTAGCGCCGGTCTTGTGGACGTCGAACATGAGTTTCGGCATCGAGGTCGTCGCCGAAATCACCCGCCTGGCGATCGCGTCGCTCGGGCCCGACTACGACGTCGAGATGGTGGAGGTGCACCACCACCACAAGGTCGACTCGCCGAGCGGCACCGCGCTGCGCCTCGCCGAAGCGGTCCGGCAAGCTCGCGCCGGCCTCGTGCTCAAGCACGGCCGTCAAGGAGCCGACGGGCCGCGCAAGAAAAACGAGCTCGCCGTCATGGCCCTTCGCGGCGGCGACGTCATCGGCGACCACACCATTCATCTCCTCGGCCCAGGCGAGCGCATCGAAATCACCCACCGAGCCACGCAGCGCGACCTGTTCGCCCACGGCGCGCTTCGCGCCGCGCGCTGGCTTTCGGGCAAAAAACCGGGTCGCTACGCGCTAGCCGATCTGCTCGCTTGATCGCGAAATGGGCGGAGGCGAACGAGCTCAACACCTGACCGCAGAGCTCGAAGCCGCACTCTTGCGCGAGCTTCGCGCGAGTTACCACGATCTCAACTCGAGCTACTTCAAGCGAGGGCTCAAGGCGCCCGAGATTCGGCTATCGCTCGCGGCGCGGCGGCTCGGGCAATGGAATCCCACGGCGCGCACCATCGAGATCTCGCAGCCGCTCCTCTTGAACGAACCGTGGGGCGTGGTGCTCGAAGTCCTGAAGCACGAGATGGCGCACCAATACGTGCACGAGATCTTGGGGCGTACCGAAGAAGCTGCGCATGGGCCCGCGTTCCGCGAGGTGTGCGAGCGGCTCGGTATCGACGCTCGCGCCTCGGGCCTCCCCGAAAGCGCCGGCGCGCCCCCAAAAGGCGGCCACGATCACATCAAGATTCTCGAGCGCATCTCCCAGCTCCTCGCGCTCGCGCAGAGCTCGAACGAACACGAGGCGCACTCCGCCACCAGCCTCGCTCAGAGGCTGATGCTCAAGTACAACGTCGAAGCCGCGGCGATCGGCTTTCGCAGCGGCTATCACTTTCGCCACCTCGGCGTGCCCTCGGGGCGCGTCAGCGAGAGCGAGCGGCTCGTCTCGATCATCTTGGGCGAGCATTTCTTCGTCGAAGTCATCTGGGTGCCCGTCTATCGGCCGCTCGAAAAAATGCGGGGCCAAGTCCTTGAGATCTGCGGAACCCCGCCCAACCTCGAAATGGCGAGCTACGTGCACGCCTTCCTCATGAACGCCGCCGAGCGACTCTGGAAGGAGCACAAACGCGAGCACGGCATCGCGGGCAATCGCGATCGGCGAACCTACATGGCCGGCGTCATGGAGGGCTTTCGCGAGAGGCTCGAAGCCGAAACGAAGAAGCACCGCGCGGCCGGCCTCGTGTGGGTCGGCGACGCCGACCTCCAAGCCTACTACCGAAAGCGACACCCGCACATTCGGCACACGCACTCGTTCGGGTCGGCTCGCACCGAAGCCCATGGGGCCGGCAAGAGCGCCGGCAGGAGCCTCGTGCTGCACCGCGGCCTCACTGCGAAATCGTCTGGGGCAACGCCGGCGCTCCTCCCCGCGCGACGGCGCTGAGAACGGGCCAGCGGGCCTATTGCTTGGTCACCTCGGCCCGAAGGAGAAAGGCTCCCTCAAGGGCGATGCGCTCCCCTTTGGAAATGCCCTGCGCGATTTCGACGACCTGGGCCGTGCGGCGGGCGACCGAAACGGTACGAACCTCGAAGTTGCCCGGCTCGATTTCGACGAACACGACGTCGTCGTCGTCGAGCGGTTGAACGGCGCCCGCTGGAACGTACAAGCGATCGGTCGCCGCCCCGGTCGCGAGCTTGACCGATCCACGAACGAACAGTCCCGGCTTGAGATCGAGTTTATCGTTAGCAACGGGGACGATGGCCCGGAGGGCGCGCGTCGACTTGCCGAGCTGCGGCTCGAGGAGAAGGACCTTACCGCTGAGGACCTTGTCGGGCATGGCGTCGACGCGAATCTCGACCTCGGTGCCGACCTGAAAGTGGACGATGTCGCTCTCGAACACCTCGAGCGAGCCGCGTAACTCCGACGGATCGGCGATGACGAAGGCGACCTCGTTCGGCGCGAGGTATTTGCCGGTGACGGCCTCGCGGCGCACGACGACGCCGTCGATCGGCGACGTGAGCCGCAAGGTACCCGCACCGCGCACGACGGATCCGGTATCGACGCCCAAGATGGCAAGCTTGGCGCGGGCCGCCTCCACCGCGCTCGCGGCTCGAATGGACTCGGCGCGCGCGACCTCTTCCTCACGGGCGGTCGTGAGCTCTTGCTTGCGCAGAAACTCCTCCCTGGTCAGGTTGTCGCCGGCTTGCTTGGCGAGGGCCTTGGCGCTCAAGTATTCGGCCTGGGCTGCGGCGATGGTGGGAACCTTGACGGTCGCCAGGAGGGTGCCTTTCTGAACTTTGTCGCCCGCCTTCACGTGGACGACGTCGACACGCCCTTCGACGAGGGTGCCGATCTCGGCGTACTTCTCGAGGCTGTAGTCGAGAGATCCGGGCACCTGCAACCGATTCTCCCACGAATTACCCCCCACGACGTCGACACGAATGCCGAGCTCGTGGAGCGCCTTGGCGTTGAACTTGACGGTCTTTTTGGTGTGCGCCTGGCCTCCCGCGTCTTGGACGCGTTCACCTTTTGCGCCGCTCTCGGCGCAACCGAGGAGCTGCCCTGACGAGAGGAAGAGGACGAAAGCCACGAAGCGCATGACGTCGATCCTTAGGCCGGAACGGCGACCGGTGGCACGTGGGGGCGCGTTTCCGAAATCTTCGCCGCCTTCGCCTCACGCTTGGCGACATAGAGGAGCATGGCCGGCAGCGCGGGGAGCGAGAAGAGCATCGACGCGATGAGACCGCCGATGACGACGGTGGCCAGCGGGCGCTGGACTTCGGCGCCGGTGCCGGTGGCGATGGCGGCTGGGATGAAGCCGACCGCAGCGACGAGCGCCGTGCTGATACGCGCTCGCAGAGAAGCGAGCGCAGCCAAGCGAACGCGCTCGGGAGGTTCGAGTTCCATGGGTTGGGCCACGAGGTTGGTGGTCATGACGATGCCGGTGATGACCGAGACGCCGCAAAGCGCGATGAACCCGACGCCCGCCGGGATGCTGAACGAGAGGCCGCGCGCCCATAGCGCGAACGCTCCCCCCGCGATGGCGAAGGGAAGGTTGAGCAGCGTGACGACGACGTAGCTGACCTTCTGGAAAGTCACGTAGAGCATGACCGCGATGACGAGCATCGACAGCGGAACCAACAGAATCAGACGGTCGCGCGCGCGAATGAAGTTCTCGAACTGCCCGCCCCACTTGAGCTCGACGGTCGACGGCACGTTGAGCTTGGCGACGGCCTTCTGCGCGTCGGCCACGAAGCCCACCATGTCGCGGCCCCGCACGTTGGCTTGCACCAAGAGGCGGCGGCGAAGCTGCTCACGCCCTACCTGCACCACCGTGCGCTCTTCCTTGACGTCGCTCACCATCTGGAGCGGCACGAGCTTGGCGGCGGCCGTCTCCACGGGGAGCCGGCCGATCTCCCGCTGGTTCACGAGCGTCGCTTCGTTGCCCACTCGCAGGACGAGGTCGAAGACGCGCTCGCCCTCGCGAATTCGCCCGACCGATTGACCGGCGCGCGCCATCTCCAGGATGTTGAGCACGGACCGCGGGGCGACGCCGAGCCGCGCCGCCTTGGTGCGATCGACCTGCACTTGAATCGAGGGCAGACCGGTGGGCATTTCCATCTTCACGTCGGCTGCGCCGGGGATCTCTTGGAGGGCACGACGAATTTGAGTCGCTGATTGCATCATCGCCGGCAAGTCGTCGCCGAACACCTTCACGACGACGTCACCCCTGGCTCCGGCGATGAGGTCGTTCACCCGCATCTCGATGGGTTGGGTGAAACTGTTGATGGTGCCCGGCACCTCGGCGTTGACCTTCTCGGAGAGCTCGCGAACGAGCGCCTCCGGCTGCACGCCCGGGCGCCAAGCGCTGCGCGGCTTGAGGATGATGAAGCAGTCACTCGACTCCGCCCCCGCGGCGTCGGCCGCGCCCTCGGGTCGCCCGATGCGTGTGACCACGCGGAGCACCTCGGGCACGCGCAAGAGGGTTGCCTCGGTGCGCGCCGAGAGGTCAATCGCTTGCGAGAGCGCGGTGCTCGGCGGCCGCATCACGTCGATGGCCAGCGTCCCTTCGAAGATCCGCGGCAAGAAGTCGGCGCCTAGCCGCGAGCCGGTATAGAGAAGGCCAAAGGTGAGCACCGCCACGACGGCGAGCGTGATCGCCGGCGCGCGAAGAACGCGTTCGAGCGCCGGCGCGTAGAGGCTCTTCAGCTTGCGGGTGAGCCAGGGATCGACGTCGCCCGACACGCTACGAAGGGCCCAGGGGCCGACCGCCGGTATGACCACGAAGGCGTAGAGCAGCGCCCCCGTCAGCATGAAGCAGAGCGAATAAACGACGGGTCTGAACATGCGCCCCTCGACGTCTTCGAGCGATGCCAGCGGCAAAAAGACGAGCAGCGTGATGACCACCCCGAAGACCGCCGGGCGAGTGACCTCCGCCATCGCATGCACGAGCGACCGCTTGCGCTCTTGCCACTCGGCGAGCGACTTGCCGTGTGTCATCGCGTGCTCGACGGACAGCACCGCCCCCTCGACGACGATGCCGAAGTCCACCGCACCGAGCGACATCACGTTGCCGCTGTACCCGATCATCTTGAGGCCGATGAAGCCGACCAGCATGGAAAAGGGGATGGCGCCGGCAACGAGGAAGCCGGCGCGGATGCTCCCCAGCGTGAGCAGCAAGCAGGCCACGGTGATGATCGCGCCCTCGCCCAGGTTCTTGGCGACCGTGCCGAGCACGTCGTCGATGAAGTCGGCGCGATCGTAGTAGGGATGGATCTTCACGCCGCGCGGCAGGTAGGGCGTAAGCTCGTCGATGGCCGCCTTCACGCGGTGAACCACCTCGCGGCTGTTCGCACCCTTCAGCATGAGAACGCTGCCTCCGACGATCTCGCCCGCGCCGTTCTGCGTCATCGCGCCGTGGCGAAGGGCGGGCCCGGTGTCGACTTCGCCGAGCTGGCCCACCGTGAGTGGCACGCCTTGATCGTCGGTGCGCACCACGGTGTGGGCGATGTCCTCGAGCCCGCGGAAGCGTGCATCCGCCCGGAGGACGACCTGTTCTCGATCGCGCTCGACGTATCCACCTCCCGACACGGCGTTGTCGCTCTCGAGCGCGCGGCGAACGGCCTCGATGGAAATACCATGGGCCGCAAGCCGGCCCGGATCGAGGAGGACGCGGTATTGCTTGAGTGTCCCGCCGAACCCGATGAAATCGACTACGCCCCGCACCTGCCTCAGCCGCAGCCCGATCTGCCACTCGACGATGGTTCGGAGCTCTTCGGCCGAGCGCAAATTGGGCGTCGTCTGCTTCAGCTCGAACATGAAAATCTCGCCGAGACCCGTGGCGATGGGGCCGAGCTCGGCCTCGCCGATCTCCGGCGGAATGATGACTCGCACGTTGTCGAGTCGCTCGTTGACTTGCGCCCGAGCGAAGTAGATGTCCGTGTCGTCGGAAAAAACGAGCGTCACCAACGAAATGCCGAGCTTCGAAATGCTCCTCGTCTGAACCAGGCCGGGGATGCCCGCCATTTCGCGCTCGATAGGCTGGGTGATCTGCACTTCGACTTCGGTCGCCGACAGCGCCGGGGCCCTGGTGACCACCTGAACCTGCGTGTTGGTCACGTCCGGCACAGCGTCGATCGGGAGGGTGCGGTACGCAAAGACGCCGCCCGCGGCGAAGGCGACGGCGATCATGAGCGCCAGAACGGGGTTTTGAGCCGCCCACCAGACGATTTGTTTCATGGAGGTCGATCGCGAGAGTCGCCGAGGAACTAGACCCCGGACCGGGGAAGCTACCGGCTGGGTGCTCGCGCTGCATTGCAAGGTCATTACCATTCGGCAATGTTCGCGCTCCGAGGTCGGTGCTCGCTCGCTTGCGGCCGGTTTCGGTGTAGATCGGCAAGTGTCGATGAAAGTCCTTGTCGTCGAAGACAATCCGAAGCTCGCCAGATTTCTAGCGAAGGTCCTTCGCGAGGACGGCTTGACCGTCGACATCTGCAGGATGGGCACCGACGCCATCGAGCGCACCAAGACGCTCAGCTACGACCTCATCTTGCTCGATTGGATGCTGCCCGACATCGACGGCGTCGCCGTATGCCGCCAGCTTCGGCTCGCCGGCACGACCGCACCCGTCATCATGGTGACGGCCCGGACCGACGTCGAAGAAAAGGTGCTCGGTCTCGGCGCGGGCGCCGACGACTACGTCGCCAAGCCGTTCGACGTCCGCGAGCTGCTCGCACGCGTACGCGCGGTCATGCGGCGCGCCTCATCCATGGGCAGGGTCCAGGTGGGCAAGCTCGCGCTCGATCCCGTTGCGAGGCGTGTCTCGCTCGACGGCGAGACCCTCGACCTCACCACGCGTGAATACGGTTTCGTCGTTTACCTCGCGCAACGCGTCGATCTCGTCGTCGGAAGATCGGAGCTCCTAGCCCAGGTGTGGGAGACCACCTTCGATCCGAGCTCCAATCTCGTGGACGTGCAAGTCAGCCGCCTGCGGGACAAACTCGGCGAGCACGCATGGATGATCGAGACGGTTCGGGGAGTCGGCTATCGACTCCGCTCCAAACGCGCCTGATGAATTTTCGTTCTCGTGTCGTGTCGGCCGTGCTCCTCGTTACGGTCGTCACGCTCGGGTTTGCCTTCTTGGTCGTCTCGGTGCTGGTGAACGCCGAGCAAAAGCAGCGATTCGACGACGCGCTCGTCCCCCAAGCGCGCCTCGAAGCCCGCGGGCTCGAGGCTCGGGGCAACTCCATCGAATTTGCCGATTTACCAGGTCCCCAGGTCAACGAGATCGGACCGGCGCCCAAGTTCGTCGCCGTATACGATCGCGACGGAAGGCTCTTGGCGCGGTCGAACAACTGGAGCCCCGAGCCACCGCCCATGGGATCATGGCCCTCGTCCGATCGCTGCTTCGACTTTCGCTCGGGCGGTGAGCATCTGCGAGGGATCGCGCTGGTGATCCCGCACGAACCGCACCTCACCTTGCTCTTCGCCGCTTCGCGAAGGGACCTCGACGGAGATGCGGAGTTCCTCGCGCGCGGCATGATCCTCGTGTTCATCGTGGCGGTCGTCTGGGCCGGCGCCGTAACGGCGTGGCTCGCCCACCGGCTCACGCGCGCACACCGCGCCATCGCTTCGGTCGCACGCGCGGTAGCGACCGGCGATCTCAGCGCGCGTGTGGGAAACATCGCCGGCGACAAGGACAACACCCAGCTCGCGCACGACGTCGACTTCATGATCTCGCGGCTCGAGCGCACGTTCGACGCTCAGCGCAGGTTTCTCGCGCACGCTGCACACGAGCTCAGGACCCCGCTGGCGCTCCTCTATGGAGAGCTCACCCACGCGGTCGGAAAGGCGACGAAGGGAGACGAGCCTTCACCCGTCGTCGAACAGGCGTTGGCGTCGACGGTGGCGTTGAAAGAACTCGCCGACGACCTGCTCGTATTGGCCCGCTCCGAGGCTCGTTGGCGCGCCCCCACGGAGATAGTTTCGATCGGCGAGGTGATCAGGCTCGCCGTGCAGAGTTCTGCCTCGCCACTCCGGCGAGACGTACGCGTGACGTGGAACGACGAAACCACGACCTGGCCCGCCGTAGTCGGCAGCAAGCTCGATCTCGTGCGCATGCTGCGCAACCTCATCGAGAACGCGGTCGAGCACTCGCCTGCTTCCTCGGCGGTGGAGGTCCGCGCCGCCGTTCGCGGCGGTGCGATCCAGCTCTCGGTCGTCGATCAGGGCCCCGGCGTGCCAGAGGCTGAGCGAGACCGCATCTTCGAACCGTTCTATCGTTTGGGCTCGCGCTTCGACGAAGAAGATGACTCGGGCGCCGGCCTCGGGCTCTCGATCGCGCGCGCCATCGCGCACGATCACGACGGGAACATCACGGTGCACCCCACGAGCCCCTCCCGAGGGGCGACCTTCGTCGTCACGCTCACACTGGCGACGCCGGTACCGACGGACGAGCCGCTCCGGTCGGCATCGCCCTCTCTGTGATCTCCTGTTGCGCGCCGCCCATGACGCCGCCAGGGTGGCGCCCAGCGCCCGCTATTTGGCCGCCACGCGCGTCGGCGCGTGATCCTCGAGGCGCCACGCCGGCCGAGCGCGGCGCGGTTCGCTCCGCGATCCGAGCCGAAAGGCGCGGGCAATCTCATCGGTGAGCGGTGCAATGGCTTTGCCCACGAAACACGCCGTTTCGTCGCGTTGGCCTTCGGCGAAAGACTTGGCTCCCTTGGCGCCGAGCTGGTGACTCCACACGTTGGTCATCAAGACGACGCGACCCCGATCGTCGATGAACTCGTCCGGCGAGAGCGCCACTTCTTCATGAAGGCCGTCGTCCGCGAAGGCCGAGACAGGGTGCCATGTCTCGTCGTCGCCGAGCTCATAGGTAACGCGCGCACCCTCCACGTCGCCCGGACCATGGATGAAACGCTGGGCGCCGGGAAAGAGGAAGAAGAGGTGGCTGTAGAAAGCGTCGATGAAGACGGCCGGCAACACCGCGTAGGAGAGCGCGTTGTAGCCCCACGGTCGCTCGCTCGTCCAGTAGACGAAATAGCCGACCTCGAGCCTCCGGCCGACGCGCTTCGCGTGATAGAGGATGGTCTCTCCGAGCGATCCGGCCGACCACGCCTTCGACGCGATGCAAACGGGCAAGGTCGGTACGACGTCACTTTCGCTCGCCGTGTCGGCGTCCACGCTTTCTTCCGAAGCGAGCGCTCGACACGACGGCCATGAGGGAGTCGCACCGGCGTTCAGGCAAGAAAGCGCGCACGGCGTGAGCAGCGCCCCCACGAGACGAAAAGACGGCTTCATCATTCTCCACCTTAGCAAACGTCATCGGCCCTCCGCACCACGCGCTACCCACAATCGGGCCCGAAATCGCGCAAGAGCTCGGGTGATCGATCGCTCGGGATCGATCCCGACTGCGAGCGAGCTCGTCGGTCATGTGAACGCTTGGCGAATGGCAAGAAGCGTCGCCAGCGCCGCTTCTTGGCTTTCGTATTTTTGCCGCGGCCAAAAGAAGCCGCGAAGGCCGTCTTTCTTTTTCCGCGGCACGACGTGCACGTGCAAGTGGGGCACGCTTTGACTGACGCGGTTGTTCATGGCCACGAAGGTGCCGTCGGCGCCGAGCCCCGCTTCGACGGCGCGCGCGACGCGCTGCACCTCGGTGAAGAGGTCCCCGAGCGCGCCGGGGGGAACGTCGATGAGCGTTTCGGCGTGTGCGCGCGGGACGACGAGACAATGGCCCGGGAACACGGGACGGTGATCGAGAAAGGCGACGACCGTCGGCGTCTCGTGCACGAGGTGCGTGGCGAGCTCGCCGCGCATGATCTTGCAGAAGAGGCACGCGGCAGCGCCGGCGTTCATTTCGCGCCGAGCAATTTGATCTGGCGCAAGGCCTCGGCGCGCGCCGGGTGATCGGAGGGTGCGTCGCTCATGAAGCGCTGAAAGAGCGGCCTGGCCTCGGCCGGCTTCTTCATGAAATCGGCGAACAAGACGGCGAGGTTGAACTCGGCCTCCACGTTGTGGGGGTCCTTCACGAGCACGCCTTCGAGGATCTTCTGGGCCTCGTTCCACTTCGCCGCGTGATCCTTGTCGCCTTGACCGCGCAGCGCGGCGGCGAGGCCGATGGCCGCGTCGTCGTCCTCTTTGGCGTCCTTCAGCACGGTGCGAAATTGCTCTTCGGCCTTCGGGTAAATGCCTGCTCGGAGGAGCACGGTACCCATGTTGAGGCGCGCGGTCGTGTCCTTGGGATCGAGCTGGGAGGCCTTCACGAACGACGAAAACGCGGCGGCGTCGTCGCCCTTCGCCAGCGCGATGAGGCCCGAGGTGCGGTGCGCGATGGCGCTCTCCTTGTTGGCCGAGATGGCCTCTTTGACGAGCAGCTCCGCGGAGTCGCGCTCGCCCTTGGCGAGATGCGCGAGCGCGAGATCGGAGAGCGCCGTCGCGTCGCCCGCGCGCCGGCGAAGCGACTCGCGCGCCTCTGCAATGGCGGCGTCGAGTTGCCCCGAGTCGCGCAGCGCGACGACGTAGAGCGAACGTGCCTCCTTGGCGTCGGGGTGTTGCTCGACGAAGGCCTGCAAGCCCAGGGAGGCCTTCTTGTTCTCGCCGCGCCTCCGGCGCACTTGGCCGAGCGCGGTGGCGATCTCCTCGGCGGCCGGCGCGAGCTTGGCAGCCTTCTCGAGCGACGGCTCGGCGCCGGCGAGATCGCCGCCTTGCGCGAGGAGCACGCCGAGATCGTAGTGCGCCTCCCAAAAATTCGGATCGATGGCGACGGCCTCGCGCATGAGGGTAACCGCGCGCTCCCGGCCGCTTGGGCTCTTGGCGGCTTCTACGCCGGCCAGCATCTTGGCCGCGGCCTGGGGAACGGCGGGCGCCGTGCCCGGCGTGGCAACGGCCTTGGTCTTGGCGCCACCTCCGCAGCCATAGGTGATGGCGGCGATCAAGAGAGCCCAGCGCGCCTTCACTTCTTGCCCCCGCTCTTGACCTCTGCTGGCGCTTCGGCGGCAGATCCCCCGCGCCTCGGGGCGCTGATGAGCCCCGGCAGCGAGGCCGGCGCCGAAGAACGAATTTCGAAGCCAATCTCCTTCTGCGGCGGATAGAGCTCGCCATTCAACCGGCCGAGTGCCTCGCGCATCTTGCCCGTCCATCCGTTGAAGATGCCGAGTTCGACGGCCTTCTTCCAGCCGTTCTCGTAGGCCTCGAGGCTCTTTTCTTCGACGGGCACTACGAACGAGTCGATCTGCTGCTGGTAGGCTTCTTTATCGGGGTCTGCGAGGTTCGACGGGGGCGGCGCGTTGCGCAGCGCCAGGGCGAACGTCTCGTAGGTGTGGCCGATTTGGTAGAGCGCCGCCGTCGACCACTCGGCAACGCCCATGCTCACGCAGTCGAGGAAGATATTGGCTGCCTGCCGCAAAAGCTCGGCCTTTTGCTTCAGCCTACCGGCGAGCTTCTTCATGTCGCCCGCGATCTCGATCTGCTCGAACGCCGTGAGGATGCGTTCTCCCTGCATGTAGCGCGCGTGGGCGGCAGCGTATTTGCCATCGGCGCCGAGCCCGCCCTTTTTTCCAATGCTCACGGCGTCGGCGAGCGCGTCGTCCGCGTCTTTGGCGTTGTTCGCCTTGAGGAGCACCGTCGCGAGCCGCACGTACGCTTCGACGCGCTTGTCGGCGCTCTTCGTGCCCTTCACGTAGTTGCGGTACAGATCGGCGGCGTCCTTCCACTTCCTTTCGCGTTCGTGGGCCTTGCCCATCAAGAAGGCGACCTCGTCGGCGTCAGCCCCCGCCGGATATTGCTGGCGGTACCGCTTCCCGGCGGCGATCGACTTGTCGTAGTCGCCCACCGTCGTGCGCAGGAGCACCGCGTTGAACGCTGCGTCCTTGGCGTGCTCGCTCTTCGGAAATCGTTCGGCCAAGACCTCGTGGTAGGTCGCGGCGTCGGCGAAGAGGCCCATCCCTTGAAATTGGGTGGCCGCCGTCCACGCGCCCAAGGCAGCCTCCGGCGCGTCTTTGTGCTCGGTGATGAGCAAGTCGGCCGACGACTTCATGGTGGTGATGTCGCCGGCCTTCTGCGATTCGATCTCGGCGTTCACGCAAGCTTGGGCGGCGCGCGTGTCTTTGGGAAATTCCTTGGCCGCTCGCAAATAGGCCGCCGCCGCGCCGGCGTGATCGCCGGCCGCCGCCTTTTGCTCGCCCTGTTTGAAGACCGACTGCACGATGAGCGTGTCGAGCCGCTTTTGTCGATCGGCCGCCTGAAACGACGGCGCCGTCTTGAGCCGCCTCGCCCACACTTCGATGTTGGAGTAGTCCTTCGATTGGTTGAACGAGTCGAGCGTGAGCTCGCCGGCTCCTGCCGCGAATTTCGAGTTGGGGAATTTTTCGAGCAAAAGCCCCCACTGGCGGACCGCGGCGTCGTAAACTCGATGGTCGTAGTAGAGCTTGCCCTGTCGAAAGAGAAGCTCGGGGATGTCGGGGTCGTTGGGATAGAGCTGCACGTAGAGCTCCATCGCCTCCGAGAATTTCTTGTCGACGTCGGATTCGCCGCGGGTCTTGCTCTTCTCGAACTCGGCGTAGCGAAGCCGCTCGAGCGCGGAGATGGCGTTGTAGAGCGCGTCGTGGGTGAGCGGCCCTTTGGGGTTTCGGCGCGCGGTGGCCATGTAGTGCGCGGCGGCGTCGCCGTTCTTTCCGAGGTGATAAAAATAGATCTCACCCAGACCGAACTCGGCCTCGTAGGCGCCTTCCGACTTGCCGAACTTGGAGAGGTACACTTCATATAGCGCCGCGGCGCCTTCGAACTCGGCGCGGCTCGTCTTGTCGCGCTGCGCTTTGCCGTGCAAGTTGGTGGCGCCTTCGCGGAGCTGCTTTTCGATCTTGGCCGTGGCCGCCGCCGCAACCTCGAGGTTTCCTTGCGCGCGGGCCCACGCGCCGCCCTCGCCACCCTGCTCGGGCAGCGTGAAGTTCTTGAGGAGCCGCTCGTAGGCGACCTTCAGCTTGGGCCAATCCTCGAGCGTGGCATAGCCCTCCGCGATGGCCAGCGCGTAGTCGGGCGCCTCGGGGCTCGCCGGATCGAGCTTCAACATGAGCTCGTAGGCCTCGATGCCGCGCTCGTATTGCGCCTGCTCGTAGAAGGCCGCCGCCAGGGCCTTCACGATCTTGCCGGCGAACTTGTCGCCGCCTGCCTTCACGAGGAACTTGTAGACGTCGTCGGCGCTGTTCTTCTCGTCTTCGGTGAAGACTTCGACCAGATATTTGAGGGCTTCGGCCTGCAGCTCGTCGAGTTGCTTGCGTTTCTGCGCGGAGACCTGCTGCCCTTCGTCGGTGACTTGAAAGACGAGCAGGAAGCGCTTGGCCGCCTCGTCGGTGCGGCCGAGGCGCCATTGGCACCAAGCGCTCTTGAAGAGCGCGAGGCCATACAAATCCGAGTTCGGATACTGCATGACCTTCTCGTATTCGACGAGAGCACCGGCGTAGTCGTATTTGCCGTTGAAGGCGGCCTCGGCTCGGGCCATGTGCGCGTCGGGAACGAAGCGGCTCTTCGGGTACTCGGCGAGGATGCGATTGAAGCGATCGAGCGCCTCTTCTTGCTTGCCTTGCTCGGTGGCCAAGAAGCCGTCGACGTAAAGCGCGAGGTCGTATTGCTCGAACCACTTGTAGTCTTTGAGCACACGCGCAAAGAGCACGCGCGCACGATCGAAGTTGGGATCGGGCACAGAACCGCGCTGATCGGCGGGCTTCTTCTCCCACTCTCGAAAGCGAGCGACGAACTGCTCGCGCTCCGTTTCCCAGTAGAGCTCGCCGAGCCGCATCAGGGCCTCCGGCATTTCGCGCGCGTCTTTCGACTCTTCTTTGACGAAGATCTCGAGCAGCCCCACCGCCTCGGCGCGCAGCGATTTCTGGGCCACGATGTCACGCTCGATGCGCCGCGCGATCTGCACCTCGAGCGCCTTGCGCAAGTGCTCGGGGATGCGCGGACCGAGGGCTTTGGTTCCGCTCTTTTTGGTCGCGTCGGTCGGCTTGGGCTGGGCGCCGCGACCGACGGCGCCACCGGCGACGGCTCGCTCCCCAGCGGGCTTCACGCTCGACTTCTCCGAGGCCATCGCCGGCGCGTCGGCCGAAGTCACGGGAGCGGCCGGCACTCTCTTGTCGGCCGACCAAGCGGGAGCGACGCCGAAGCAAAGCGCGAACGCAGACGGTACCCAGAGCGACCGGACGACGCGCCGCATCAGCGTAGTCCCTCGCCGCCCACGTATTCATCGGGCCAATCGTCGCCCTCGAAAGGCCAGTATTCTTCGCTGTCTTTCAGGTAGCGCGGCGCTTCGAGCGAATCGAGCGCCGCTTGCGGGAGAACACCGCTCGCGAGCGCTTCGACCTCGACCTCGAGGGCGCGCTTGCGACCGAGAACCGATTCGATGCGCCCGAGCCGCGCGCGCCGGAGGAGCCTCGACAACCGGAGACGCAAACGGTTCACGGCGTCCTTGGCGAGTGCCGTTCGCGCTTCGACCAGCTTGCCCCGCGCAGCTTGCGCTGCGCCGTAGAGATCCGTGGCCGCTGATCGATCCGAACGCAAGAGGCCTGGCAAATCGGCGCCGCCCGCGCCGCCGCTTCCGGCGCCCGGCCCCGCCTCTCGCGCGGCTTTGAGCGCCGTCTCGATTTGGTCGAGCTTCTCGCGCAGCGCGGTGATCTCACCTTGGGCCGCGCGCCCCTGCTCGAGCGCTTCGATCTGCCGCCGCACACCGTCGGCCTCGGCGCGCGCGCGCCCTACCGACTCGGCGACGCCTTCGGGGCCGAGCAAGTCGGACCCCGCCCGTACGCCGCCCGTCGTGGCGAGCACGCGCGTCATGTCGTCGAGCTGCCCCATCGAGCCGCGCAGCCCCGACGTCTGCTGATCGAGCTGCTCGATGCGCTTTTGCACCATGCCATAGCCTTGGTCGATGCGAACGAGCGCGGCGATGGTGCGCGCCACGTCGGGCGAGATGCCGTTCGCCTCGGCAGCCGCGTCGGAGCCCGCCTGCGAGGCTTCGAGGAGTCGCGCGAGGCCTCGCTCGTCGGTCGCCAACTTCTTCGCGGTGTCGCGCACGGGCTCGTACTTGGCTATGAAGCCCTTCAGCGCCGCGTCGGCCTCTTCGAAGTGGCACCGCGCCAGATCGATGTAGGCGCTCAAGATCCAAGCCTCGTCCTCGTACCGGTGGTGCACGCCGAGGGCCTTCGATTCGTCGAGCAGCTCGCGCGCGCTTTCGTAGTCCTTCTTCTCGTAGCGGCTCGTGGCCGATTCGTAGAGCGCCTCGGCCAAGCGCTCGGAGTCTTGCGGAACGAGGTAATAATAATAGCGCGCGTCGTCGAAGCGGAATTGTTCGTGCGCCACGCGGCCGAGCGCGAGGCGCGCCAGGTCGCGGACGGCGAAGAACTTCTCGTCAGCGAAGAACGGCGCCGTCTTGTCGGAGCGCGCGGGATCGGCGACCTTACAAAAGAGGTTCTCGCCCTCTTTCCAGTGCCCTCGCTCGACCTCGATGAGCCCCGAAAGATACACCGCTTGCGCCCAAAACCGCGACTTCTCGCTGACCTCTGCGTAGAACTTGAAGGCGCCGTCGGGATCGCCGGCGAGCTGTCGAGCGCGACCGCTCAGGTAGGCGATCTCTCCTTTGGTCTCCTCGGGTTGTAAAGCCGGTACCGCCTTCAGATCCTCAAGGATGGGGGGAATGCTCTCGGTGTCGAGAGCGATCTCCGAGAGTCGCCTTACGGCGCGCCGCGCGTAGGTGTCGGCAGGAGAGAGACCCAAAAGGCGCTTCAAATATCCGCGACCGGGCTCGTGCGCACCGGCTGACGCGAGCGCATCACCGAGCGCGTAGATGGCCGCGTGCCCTTCGTCGCCGTCGGCGTAGTCGGCAAACCGCGGGCTCTCGACCAGCCGGGTCAAGAGGGCTATCTCTTCGTCGCGCCTGCCGGCGCCGGCCAACTCTTGTGCTTCGAGCAGGCGCTCGCGGATGGTCGCCGGCGTGAGGGCGACGGCGCTGTCGAGCTTTCGCTCCGCAAGCGCGCGGCCATAAGCGGCCATCGCGGCCGAGCGCGTATCGGGCTGGGCCTTCGAAGGGGCAGCGGGCGGTGCGGCCGGAGCGGAGGGCTGAGGCCCTGCCGCCGCGGGCGCGAGCGCTTTGGGCTTCGTTCCCTGCCCGAGCGCTGGAGCCGACAGCGCCAACGACGAAAGCACGACGCACGCGAATCGCGATCCCGGCAGAACCCTGCGCAGACGCACCGTCACTTGCTCGCCCGGGCGCGCACGCGCACGCGCAAGTCGTAGCTGCCTCGTTGGCCCGACGGGAAGTCGGACATGTCGGAGTCGTCGGAGATGCGAACGATGGTCTCGAGCTTTTGGTTTTCAGGCACCTCGAGGGTGACCCGCGAGTTTTGGCCGGTGCGGAACGTTTCGCCGCGATCATCGCGTCGATCGACGTCGACGCCGAGGACGTGACGCCCCGGAGCGACCGCGTGATCGTAGACGACGAGCTCGTCGTCGGCCGAAAAGCTGCCCGGCGCCGTGTACACGATGCCTTCGTCGAGGCTGAGCGCCAGCTTGCCGATCTTCGCGTGATCGCCTCGCGTCTCGATCTTGACCACGATGCGACTCTTGAAGAGCGTGTCGCCGATCGCCGCGACGCGCGCGCGCAGCGTGGCGATGTCGCCGAGAATCTTGTCGAGCTCGGCGGGCGTAGAAACGGCGCCGCCGTCGGGAAACTCGTCGGCGCGCGGATTCAAGGGCGAGCTGCGAACACCGGCGTCGCCGTACGTCTTCGCCGATTCAGGCGGCAGAAGGGCGGCGCTACCTGCTGGAACGGGCGCCTCGGCCGCGGGTGCTTCTTCTTCGGCAGCCTTCGGCTTCTCTTCGGGCGCCTCGGGCTTGGCCTCTCTGGTAGAGGAAGCGGCGGCCGGCGTCTTGGGCTTGGGCTTGCCCCGTACGACCTTCTTTCCCTGCGCAAGCACCAGGGTCGTCACCGCGAGAGATGCCACTAGCAGCCTGAAAGCGAGAGGGCGACGCATCGACCCGCGATGCTACCACTCGTAAGGACAAAAGCGGACGCCGAGAAGATGGCAGGGGTAGGCCGAGGTGTGACATCGCGCCTCCCTCCGACCTCGCATGGTGCTCGAGGCAGCTCGGTGCAGATAGCCGAGTGGCTGACGGCGGACGACGTCAACCGCAAAGTGAGCCGCCACGCCTGGCCAGCCTCGCTCCGCTGATGCGGGAATTCTGCTGTTCGATCAGGTTGAGTGGTCTTAATGGCCACTCCTCCCCTTCGGGGGTTCCCAGAGTTTCGATGATCGATCTGATAGCGATAAATCTGAGGCAATAGACACCATGCGCCTTCGGCACACCTCCCGTGCATGAAAAATCCGACTACCTACCATGTCTATTTTCATGGTGGTGCTAGTCGCAACGGCTAGCGTGCTGCAGTGAGAATCAGCGACGTGCTGACTAGGCTCGGGTTTGGGCAAGCTTGCCCTTATCGAATGGTCACGTCGTCAACGATGCCCGCACGAAGGCGTCGGGGGGTGACGTAGGGTCTTCCGATCTTCGACAATCAACGGCTCACGACTGCAAAAGTCTGCTGCCTCGTCCTCGTCGCGCGGCGACTTGACGCTAATTTGACTCAAAATTTCGTTGACGGTCTCCGGTAGTGCCCGCAAACTCGACTAACGCTAGCGGGATCTCACCGATCCGTGTTGCACAAGATCGGGACGGATCTGCAGCGTGCGCAGTTAGCAATGATCCATTTGTAAAGGAGAGTACCAATATGAAGTCCAAGCCCTTGAAGGCAGCTGGTCTGATGATGGTCGGCGGCGTGGCCCTGATGTCCCACGTGCGCGGAGCAGATGCGAAGATCTCGACGTCGGGTACGGTCTGTAATCCGTTCAACGCCGGTGAAGCCAACGATACCGACTATGTGCCGAGCGGCGTGCGAAACAAAGCTACGTCGAGTCGCCAGGTGATTTGCGCGGTTCCTCGTCACGACTTGAGTGGTGCGGCATCGGTCACCGTGTCAGGCACCAACACCGGTGCGAACACTACGTCCATCACGCTTTATTCATACGACTCCCTCGGCAACCTGAAGGCTTCGATCAGCAACACCGGCGGTCCCGGTCTCTACCTCTTCGGCATCAACCTGACGGCGGTGCAGGCTCCGTCCGACGCTCGTCTAGCGCTCCTCGTGACGTTACCGGCCTCGTTCGGCGGCACGTTCTTCGGCACAAGATCAGACCAATAAGAGTTTCGTCTCTAGGCGCGGGGAAGTCCTCGCACTCCCCGCGCCGCATACGCCCTCGATGGGTGAGGCAGATCACAACGGAGGATCGAATGAGATACCTCGTCTTCGGCGCGCTCACTGTCGCCGCCCTGTCAGCAACCTGGTTCGCCTATCCCCTCCTCACGCACAGCGATCATCGCCATCCGACTGCTGTGGCGCAGCCCGACGTGGACCGGCGCTCAGAAGTCAGCGCGTCGGAAGTAGCGCGATTGCGGGACGACGTCGCTCGACTTGGTGCGCAACTATCGGACCTTCGTGGTCAGGCGACCATAGCAAGGATAGAGACAGCTTCTACCGAGCCTGGAGCCGCTGCTCAGGCCCAAACGGTTGAAGACGAGCGTCAACAACGGAAACAATACGTCGCCTCGCTCGAAGCATCGTTTGATCACGAGCCACGCGACGTGACTTGGTCCAATTCGGTGATGACCGAGATCCACGACGCGCTCAGCAGTGAGGTCATTGGTTTGGCGGCGAAGGACTTCGAGTGCCGATCGCTTACGTGCCGCATCGTGCTGCCCGCCGATGAACGTATGGCGAAGGGGCTTCCCATGCTCGTTCATCTACTGGGCAAATCGTTGCCGAACACCATCATCGATCAACTGGACGACAACAAGGGAGGCACCACCACGGTCGTCTACCTCTTTCGCGGCGACCCGCCCGTGTTGTGATGGCGAAGGGGCGCCGATCGTGTCTTGCGCTTTTCCACGGAGGTTGCCCGTTCGCGTGGTGAATGCCAAACACCGCCGCGTCGCCGTGCCCCAAGAGGGAAACGGCAGCCGAACTGCCGGCGCAATCCATGTCCTCGTTCCAGACCAACCAAGTCAAGGCCGATTCGTCGGGAGCTCCGCGGCGATCTTCGTTCTTCAGTCGGGACAGTGTATCTGGATTCAGGGCAACGACGAGCGCTCGGTATGCGATCTGGCGACGAAGCTTCCCAGCTCGTGGAACCGGTGGCGTCGAATCGGCTCGCTATCGGAGCTCGATGACGCGCTGAGAAGAGAGGGACGGCTGCGCAGTCCCGATCTGCTGATCGTTGCCGACCGAGCAGCCTCCACACCATTCATCCAATCGATACACCACGCCTACGGCTCGATCCCAGTTCTCTTCGTCGCGAAAGGGCAGGACCCGTCGTTGGAAGTCGAGGCGCTTCACGCTGGAGCCGATGCCTTTTGCGCGTTGCCCGTGAGCGCGGCGCTGTTCGAGGCGCGCGTCGTCGCACTTTTGAGGCGAGTATCGGGCACGTTTGCCACGACGGAATCCAGCACGGTCGACTTCGATCCCAGTCAGCGTATCTTACGGGTGGGGGACACCGTCATCGAGCTGTCATTCGTGGAATGCGCCATTGCCGCGAAGCTCTACGCATCGCTCGGCGTTTGGGTTCCGACGCGAGAGCTCTGGTCCGTCCTCGCCAAGAACGAACCGCAGCACGGCGCGTCGCTGCTTCGCACGCACATCTGCAACATGCGCAAGAAATTAGGTGCAAAGCGTTGGGCACTGCGCACCGAGCGCGGTCGAGGAATCATGCTGACCCATTTGCGACTGAGTGACTTTGCTGCCAGCTAACACTCCCGAGATCGGACTCCCGCATGCGTTCGCTGAGCTCGGTGAGATGGTCGAGCAGTCCACCGGGTGTTTTGGCTCACCTGGCACCGAAGCCGATTTCCCATGCGCGGCCCGGGCGGGAATTCTTCTCGTCCGCTATGGCCGCGAGGACTACCACGCCGCCGCTCGGGTGTCGTCTCGCGGCGAGAGCAGCGACGAGGCAACGGCTACTGGGTGTCGACGATCGTGCCTCGCCGCACGGCCCATTCGGCGGTGATGCCGGTGCGGCGCGCGCCGCACGGATGGAACTTCAACGGTCCGGTCAGTCCCGAGTAGTACAAGGCGTCACGGCGGCGCAGGCGATCGAGGCCGGTCTCGATTTTATTCCACGTAAGAGCTTCGCCGGGAGGGGCGGAAGCCTGCAACACGGCCTGCGACATCGTGAGCGAGGCGTCGTTGGCCGATCTGGCCAGCGCGACCGCGAGCAGCGCCATTGCGTCGTAGTAAAAGTAGGCTCCTTCGAGGGGCAAGTCGCCCACCCAGCGTTCCGAGAACGCTTCGGCGAAGCCGTCGTCGCGCTCGTAAATCTTCGGGGCCACGCCCAGCGCGCCCTCGAGCGCTTCGGGAACGACATTTTGTATGAACAGGTCGGTTTTGAGCAGCGAAGACAGGAACCACTGAGGTCGTTTGCTGTCCAGGACGGCGAACTCGTTGACGAAGATTGCCGCGGTGCGTGGCGACATCGACAAAATCGCCCCAGTGACGTTTGCATTGATCGCGTCGGAAATTTCGCGTGCATAGCTTTGCGCGTCGGGTTTCAGCTCGAGCTCGAGCGCCACTTCTCCACCTAGCTGGACGAAGCGCGTTGCCGCAGCGCTGCCGAGCGCCCGATCGTAAGGTGATGTCACATAAAACACCGCGATGCGTGTCATGTGATCGAACGCTTGCTTGGCCAAGGCTTCGCCGAGCGCCTTGGCCGACGGCGCCAGGCAGAACCAAGGAGCGTTACAGTCGAGGCTAGGCTCCGCGCTGGCACCCACCAAGGGCGAGAGAAAGACGACGTTTTTTTCAGCCAAGACCGGACGTATCTGCTCCGCGATCTCGGCGCTCTCCGGGCCGATCACCGCGACTGCGCCTTCGTCGGCCAGCATGCGGGCTGCGTCGACGCCACGCCCTATTTCGGAATGCGTGTCGCGCGGCAGTATTCGGATGTTGGTACCATCGATGCCGCCCCCTGCGTTGATGCGATCGGCAGCGTACCGCGTGGCGCGCTCGAGATTGCTGGCGGTGGCGGAGCTGCTGCCGGTGAAAGGGAGTAGCAAGCCGACCACGATCCCGTCCTGGGCTCTCGAGCCGTCCGACGAACAACCCAAAAAGCCGAGCAACAGACCCAGGCAAGCGAGCTTCGAGCCGCTAGTCAACATGCTCGCTCTCCAGACAGCTGCACCGGTTGGATCTGGATCGAATGCTCGGAGCCAGAAAAACGCGGATCGGGTCCGCGCTTCACCAGCAGGTTCTTGCCGCGCAGCTTCACGAAGCGCGTCATCCCATCGTCCCGGCTGCCGATGCCGGGAATGCGCCGTGTAGCGCTCTTGAAGACCACGTACTGAGCGTTTGCACCGGGGCTAGACCCTCGTCCTGCGCATGCAAGTGCGCGGGGCGTGAGCCATGTACCTCCCATGCCGGTTCGATACGGCATCGTCACCTCGACTCTTTAGCCCGCCTCCACCCATTGTCGCGCGCGAACAGCGTCGGCTCAGCTCGAGCTCCCGCCGCGTGTCGGACAATGTCGGTTTCGCACGTTCACCCGCGCGGCGACGCACACAAGCTGGCCACTCACGATTTTCGATAGCCGATCTTCCCCCGCCGAGCCCCGCACTCTTCGCAACCCGCGGCGGCCATATCGAGCAATTGCTCGACATGGCCCGCATGAAATCCTCGATGTTCGCGACGAGGTTCCGGAGTAATAGATCGGTGTGCTGCCTCGCTGCATATCGGCCCGCTCTTTTGCCGCGATATTCTCCCGCGCTTACGATTTCTCCCTCCCGACATCCCTGCTTTTTTGAGACGGTTCCTCAGGTTTGAAACAGACACACCGTTCCTGTCAAGTGACCTTGGGGGAGGACTCGTCGCGGGGAGGACTCATCGCCAGGAGGGCTCAACGAACTTTCAGGGAGATGAAATGACATTCAGGTGCCGACCGCTTTCAGTCGCATGATAAGGCCGCTTTGTTGCAAGCTTTTATCGACAACCCACCTGGCACCTGAGCCTCTGGCTCGAGGCATCGCTCGTCTCCCGCTGGCCCCGCTGTCTCGTCTCGCGGGGCCGCTGACGGTAACTCGCAATGTGATGTGATCCGCTGGCCCCGCTGTCTCGTCTCGCGGGGCCGGTTCCGCCGACAGTACTCGCAATGTGACGTGATCCGCCATGCACAAAGCCCACGAGACGACCGTGAACCGCCGCGTCGTGAACCGCTCCCTCTCCTTGCTCGTAGGCGCGCTCGTCTTCGCGAGCGCAGAGAACGCGAACGCCAAGCCACCCGCGCCCCCCCCCGAAGAAGCACCCGCCACCGGCGAACCTTCAGCCCCGAAGATCGCCACGCCTCCGGGTCAAGCGTCCGCGGCTCAAACATCCGCGAGCGACAGCGATCTCCAAGAGCTCGAGTCGCTGAGCCTCGAGGTTCTCCTCGAGACCAAAGTCGTCACCGCCACCAAGACGGCGCGAACGGTCGAGGAAGCGCCCGCCGTCGTGTCGGTGGTGACGCGCGAAGACATCGCGCGCTGGGGCTATCAATCGTTGTCCGAAGCCCTGCAGCACGTCGTCGGGTTCTACATCATCGACGACCACGCCATCGCCAACGCGGGCGTGCGCGGCATCTCGGGGGGGCTCTTCGGAGAGAGCAGCGGCATCAAGCTCATGATCGATGGTCACTCCGTCGCCTTTCGCCCTACGGGCGGCAATTGGCTAGGACCCGAGCTCGTTCCGCTGTCGGCGGTCGAGCGCGTGGAGATC
>DATEMX010000150.1:0-7376 GCA_035275365.1 Polyangiaceae bacterium
GGTGAGACAGCCTGACCGAGGTTTCTTACTAGAGAAGGCCGCGGCGAGCGAGCGCCGACCTCAGGGCGGGCGCGACCTGATCGGCGAGCGCGCGGTTGGCGTAGCCCGTCCAGGCGACGTCGGCGAACACGTCGAGCGCGGCCGAGAGGGGAGCTCCCGCGACGTCGGTGACGACGACGCCAACTTCTCGCGCGATGAGCTCGGTGGCGAGATCATAGGGATGACAACACATGCCCGGAGCGAGGCCGCGGCTTCGCAGCGTAGCTTGAACGAGGGGCCGCAGGTCGGCGATCCAGCGATCGTGCCCCATCATCAGCTCGTAGAGTTGTCCGCCGGTGGAGATGTATTGATCCTCGAACGTGAGCGCGCGATTGGCGCGCGCCTTGCCGAGGAGCGACTCGACGATCTCGTCGTCGACGGCCGCGAGGACGTCGCGCGCTCCTGGAAAAAAACGAGCGAGCCCCCCGTAGCTTTGCGCGATGGTGTTCGCTCGAGAAGGGCAGAGGGCGAGTCGCTCGCGCCGCCCCGTCAGCAGATCGCAGCGTTCGGCCGCCGCGCCGTGTCCGGCCTCTGCCCACAAGACGTCCGCGAGGTGCTGCTTCTGCAAGGGGATCTCGGTTTGCACGGCGAGCTGCACATCGGCGAGGGTCGGCGAAGGCACCGAGGGAGCGACGCCCGTCAAAATCCAAGCGGGCCGCTTTTGGTACATGAGGCCGCGCGTGCCATCGATGGGATCGACGAGGACGACGATCTCGATGTCGTCGGGGCTCGCCCCACCGGGCAGCACGCGGCGGCCGTCATCGCCGAGCCCCTCGGCAACGAGAAGGCAAGGCCACTCCTCGGCGATCGCTCCGAAGCGAGACAAGAGGGCGCTCTCGGAGACGCGATCGATCGCGAAGATCGTATCGCCCGCCTCTTCGCCGACGACGGCCGAGAGCTCATCGGGCGATTGTGACGCGCACGCCGAACGGACGTCGTCGCGGATGGCCTCGTGCACGACCCGGATCCGGCGGAGGAGCTCCGCGGCGTTCCTGATCGTGCTCGCAGATCGCTCGTTCAAGAGCCGGTGGTTCGCTTCGCCGCCCGGTCGTGCCAGCGGAACGCGTGTTCGACGATGGTTTCGAGCGAGGCGTACATCGGTCGCCATCCCAGCACCTCGGCGGCCTTGCGGGCGTCGGCGACGAGCGCCGGGGGATCACCGGCGCGCCGGCCGACCTCGCGGGCCGGCACCTTGAGCTTGGTGACCCTTTCGACCGCCGAGATGACCTCGCGCACCGAGTGACCTTGCCCCGTTCCCAAGTTGAGCCGCAGCGCCTCGGAGCCCTTGCCGAGCTGCGCGAGCGCGAGGATGTGCGCCTCGGCCAGATCGAGCACGTGGATGTAGTCGCGGATGGCGGTGCCGTCGGGCGTCGGGTAGTCGGTTCCGAAGATCGAGAGCTCGCGGCCGCGACCCAGGGCCGCCTCGATGGCGAGCGGAATCAAGTGAGTCTCCGGATCGTGGTCTTCGCCGATTTCGCCGTCGGGATCGGCGCCGGCCGCGTTGAAGTAGCGGAGCGCCGCGAAGCGGAGCCCATAGGCGCCCTGGTACCAATGCAGGATCTTCTCGACCGCGAGCTTCGACTCGCCGTACGGGTTGACCGGGTTCTGTGGGTGGTCTTCGGCGATGGGCACCTTGGTCGGCTCGCCGTAGGAGGCGCACGTCGAAGAGAACACGATGTCGCGCACGCCGTTGTCGACCATGGCGTCGAGCAGGTTGAGCGTGTTGACCACGTTGTTGCGGAAATATTTGCGCGGGTTGGTCACCGACTCGCCGACGTACGCGTAGGCGGCGAAATGGATGACCGAGGTGATCGCGTGCTCTTTGAGAACGCGATCGACGAGCGCGGGGTCGGCCAAGTCTCCCTTGACGAGCGGACCCCACTTCACGGCCGATTCGTGCCCATAGACGAGGTTGTCGAAGACGACCGGCCTCTGGCCCGACCGAGCGATGAGCTTTGCCGTGTGACTACCGATGTATCCCGCGCCTCCCACGATCAAAACGGTCACGTTTTCCAGCCTTTCTTCGGTGTTTCGTCGCTCTGCCGACCCGCGAAGGCGGGCCGTTCGTCTATCCCGTGTGTTCCATGGCGCCGCCTGTGGCCCGACTCGCGAAAATCTCCGGCTTCTTGTCGAAGCGCCGCTCCATCTCGCTGCAAAGCGCCGCCGAGGCGGCAGCGACGGCGTCTTCGCGTACGAGGTTGACCGTGCACCCGCCGAACCCGCCGCCCGTCATGCGCGCCCCGTAGACACCCGGCACCGTCGTCGCCACGTCGACGCACAGATCGAGCTCGGGGCAGCTCACCTCGTAGTCTTGCTGGAGCGATCGGTGCGAAGCCACCATGAGGCGGCCGAACTCGGCCAGATCGTTGTCGGCGAGCGCGCGCGCTGCGGCGAGCGTGCGCGCGTTTTCCGTCACCACGTGGCGGCAGCGCCTCTTCACCGGCATGGCGAGGTCCTTTTCGAACCGTTCGAAGTCGGCGACCGACACGTCACGCAGGGCGCGGACGCCTGGCAGAAATCGCCCCAAGATTTCCGTGCCGCTCCGGCACTCGGCCCGTCGCTCGTTGTACTTCGAGGATGCGAGCGCGTGTTTGACGCGCGTGTCGCAGATGAGAATGACCGCGCCCGGCAACGCCAACGGTACGGGTGTGGGCTCGAGCGTGCGACAGTCGATCAAGAGCGCGTGGTCGGAGCGACCGAGCGCGGCGATGAACTGATCCATGATCCCGCATAGGGTGCCGACGTACGCGTGTTCGGCGGCTTGCCCCGCGAGCGCCAAGTCGACGCGGCTCAGCTGGGTGGCGCCCGCAAGCGTCGACAGCGCGAGACCCACCGACATTTCGAGCGCCGCCGACGACGACAAACCTGCGCCCGTGGGCACGTTGCTGTCGATGAGGAGATCGGCCCCCTTGAGTTTGATGCCGCGGTCTTCCAGCGCTTGCGCCGTGCCCTCGATGTAGTCGAGCCAACTATCGCGCTGCTTGGGACCCGGCCGATCGAGGTCGAACTCTTCGCTTTTTCCCAACGTGTGCGAACGCACGCGCACCTTGCGATCGGGCCTTGCGGCGGCGGCCACCGTGGCGCGCCGGTCGATGGCCATGGGGAGCACGAAGCCGTCGTTGTAGTCGGTGTGCTCGCCGATGAGGTTGACCCTACCCGGCGCCGAGAAGATGCGGGGCTTGGCCCCATAGGTCGATTCGAAGACTTTTCGGAGAGACGCAATATCGGTCACGCGTCCTCTCCTAGCATGACTCGCGCGAGCCAGGCCGGATCTCCTTCCGGAGGTGCTCTATGAGAAGGATTTGCTCTACCTCTCCGCCGCCATGTGGTGGTAGCGAGCGCGCTCGTCGCGAGCCGACGAAAGACCGACGGGCTCGCGCGTCGGATCCTTTCGACGTCTTGTGAAGCGCTTCCGTGGGCGCCGCCCGTATCGGCTCGCGGGCATCGGGATTGCCGCCGTACGCTCCTTCGCGCTCGGTTCATGTCGTTCTGGCGGTGTGGTGCGGCGCGGACAAACGTGCGGCTCTCTTCATTAATCTGACATCTCTCGCCGGGCTCGTGATAGGACATTTCGGGTCCGAGGCCCCCTGCTCCACCGGGGCCGGAGGACGCCGCCGCCCTTTTTCGTAGGAGAGATGCCGTGGACCGTCGCCCGTCGAAATCGCTTCTTGTGCCCGCGCTCGTTGCCGCACTGGGGTCCGTCGTTGGCTCCGCCACGGCGGCGCCAAAGGATGCGGCGGCCACCAAGTTGGATCAAGACGCCATCAACAACGAATACCTCGGCATGCAGTTTCCGGCGGCGGAGAAGAAGCTGAAGCAAGCGCTGGCGCTCTGCGGGGCTAGCAATTGCTCACCTGCTCTCGTAGCGAAAATTCGCATGCACCTCGGCGTCGTTTACGTGGTGTGGACGAAGGCCGACGAGGCAAAAACGCAGTTCGCCGAGGCGCTCAAGATCGACTCCGCCCTCGGGGTGCCCAAGGATCTCTCGACGCCCGAAATCGAGCAGGTGTTCGCCGCGGCCAAGAACGGCACGCCCGTGCCGGCTCCGGCCACGCCCGAAGGCCCCTCGGCGGTCGGCGCGGAGGACATCAAACACGCACCTCCGGCCCAGCAGGCGTTTCAAACGCCCGTACCCATCTTCGCCGAGCTCCCGGAGACAATGACGCCGGCGAAGGTGCAGATCCAATACAAGCCCGTGGGTGCTTCCGACTGGAAAGCGCTCGACATGAAGAGGTTGAAGACCGGCTACGGCGTCGAAATTCCGTGCGCCGACGTCGGCGAGACACCGGGCGATCTCAAGTATTTCATCCAAGCGCTGAGCAGCGGCAGCGAGGTCGTCGGCACTAGCGGCACCCGCAACGCCCCCCACAAGGTCACCATCAAGAGCGCCGTCGCCGGCGACGCGCCCCACCTTCCCGATAAAGCGCCCCCGGCTCGGTGCGGCGCGGCGTCGACGAGCTCCGTCGATTGCCCTCCCGATTTGCCCGGATGCCCGTCGGTCGAAAAGCGCGGCGACAAGGGCCCCGGCGTGGCTTGCGAAGCCGACGGCGAGTGTCAATCGGGCTCGTGCAAAAACGCCACGTGCACGGCCGAAGAGGCGGCCCCTCCCAAGGAATGCAAATCGAACGGCGATTGCGACGCCGGTCAGGCTTGCAACGAGGGGCAGTGCGGATCGTCCGTGCGCAAGAACTGGCTCGGCCTTGGCCTGCAGCAAGACGCCCTCTTGCTCGACTCGACCAAGGGCATTTGCGTCGACGCCTCCGCATATAGCTGCTTTCGCAGCGACGGGAGCTTCTATAGGCCCCCAGCGAGCGGTGTAACCGGCGCCGGCGAAGTAGCGGGCGGTTTCGGCCTCGCCACGACGCGCGTGATGGTGGTCTACGATCGCCTTTTCACCGACAACATCACGCTCGGTGCACGGGTCGGCTACGCGTTCAACGGCAGCCCCACCAAACCGGGTGGCAGCGCATTTTTCCCGGCGCACATCGAGGCGCGCGGTTCGTATTGGATCGGCAAGAACCCCTTCGGCAAGGCCGGAATTCGCCCGTACGTCACCGTCGGCGGCGGCGCATCACAAGTCGACGCCGAGGTCCACGACGTCGCCGTCCACGACCCCACCGCGGGCAAGATCCCCGTCGCCGCATGGAGGAAGGCGGGCACCGTGTTCGGCGCCGTCGGCGGCGGCGTCATGTATGCGTTCGCCAAGAACTCCGGCATCATCGCCGAGGTGAGGGTGCAGCAGCTCTTCGGCTCGTCCGCCACCGGCGTCGCGCTGCAGATTGGCTACGTGACGGGGCTCTAAGTGCAACTCACAAGAGAGTTTCGGCCCAACTGACGCGGAAAAACGAGCGCTACTCGAGGATTCGAACGCGGATGGAGTTGGTCGTGCCGGACACGCCCACGGGCGCGCCGAAAACGGCCACCATCTTGTCGCCCGGCGAACCGAGGCCGCTCGAAAGGACGAACGCGTTGGCGCGCTCGACCATGGCGTCGGCATCGTGGAGCTTCTCGAGCGGCTGGGAGCTGACGCCCCAGTAGAGCCCGAGCCGGCGTCGCGTTGTCTCGTTGGGCGAGAACGCGATGATGGGGACCTTGGGCCGCGCCTTGGAGACGAAGCGAGCCGTGGAGCCCGTCTCCGTGAAGGCGACGAGCACGCAAGCTTTGATCTCGCGCGCCACCGCGCACGCCGCGCGGGCGATGGCTTCCGGAACGGTGACGGCGTCGCCCGCGAGCGACGACAGCGGAGTGTAGAACGGGCTCGACTCCGCTTCGGTAATGATGCGCGCCATCATCGAAGCTGCGAGATCGGGGTGGTCGCCGGTGGCGCTCTCGGCCGAGAGCATCACCGCGTCGGTACCGTCGAACACCGCGTTGGCGACGTCGCTCGCTTCGGCGCGCGTGGGGCGCGTTGCGTGGACCATCGACTGGAGCATCTCGGTCGCCACGATGACGGGCTTCTGGTAGACGCGCGAGAGGCCGATGATCTGCTTCTGGATGACGGGGACACGCTCGGGCGGAAACTCCACCCCGAGGTCGCCGCGAGCCACCATGATGGCGTCTGCGGAAGCGATGATGCCCTCGAGGTCCTCGACCGCCGCCGGCGTCTCGATCTTCGCGACGATCGGCGTAGGGCGACCCCATGCTTCGCAGATTTCGCGGACGAGCCGGATGTCGTCGGCCTTTCGCACGAACGAAAGCGCGACGTAGTCGATTCCCAGCGAGAGACCGAAGTTCAAGTCCTCCTTGTCTTTCTCGGTGAGCGTAGAGATGCGCACGCTTCGCGAGGGGAGGTGAACGCCGGCCTGATCGCGGACGGTGCCGGTCTGGATGATGTCGCAGAGCACGCGGCCGCCATCGACGCGCTTCACGCGAAGAGCGACGCGCCCATCGTCGATCAAGATGGCATCGCCGGGCTGCACGTCCTCGGCGAGTCCCTCGTAGATGATCGGGATGGTGTCTTCCTCTTCGACGGGAGCCTTGCTCTTGGTCTCGACCAACGCGACCTCGCCCTTCGGCGGAAGCACGTAGGCGCCGCGCGGAAAGGAACCTGCTCGGATCTTGGGACCGCAGAGGTCTTGAAGCGCTGCGACGGGCTTCTTGCAAGCCGTCGCCACTTCGCGCAGCGTTTCGAGGCGTTTGGCGTGTTCTGCGTGGCTTCCGTGTGAGAAGTTCAAACGGGCCACGTCCATGCCGGCGCGGATCAGGCGTTCGAGTCGCTCTTTCGAGTCACTCGCGGGACCAATAGTGCAAACAATCTTGGATCGTCGATCAAACAAAGAGAGCTCGTTTCGTAGGGGAACCTGGAAGCCTGAAGCCTGACTCGATCACGAGACGACTTCGAGGCGCGTTTAGAGCGGACAGGGCCTCGCGTCAAGAAAAGCGAGAGCTAGTGTATCGCCCGGGACGGTATTACGCTCATTTCGCTTTCGCGCAAGGCGCGTCATCGCACGGGCGACGCGATGCATCAACCCGTCTTCAGCCTGATTTCCAGGTCGAGTCGCTCGTTCCTTGACGCTGGCGGCTTCGAGGCGTTGCCATGTCACACGACGCACACATGGACACCATGTCGACATCAAGCCCTGGGCGCAGAGATGTTCGACGCCGACGACTTCACTCGTCTTGTCTCCGGGGGCTTTGCCCGCCCCCCCGGCAAGCTCGGAGAAGGGATCGGCCCACCTCCCCTTCGGGAAGCCTACCCCCACGGCTCCTCCGACGCCGATCTACCAGCTTCTCGACGCTCTCGAATCTGGGGCCAAATTTTCGCCGCGCGACGCTAGCGCCGCGATTCCATCGAGATGATGGGGTGCTTCGCACGCGCGGCGTCGCCGCGCATCGCG
>DATEMX010000151.1:0-5522 GCA_035275365.1 Polyangiaceae bacterium
TCTCGCGCAGCGACCGGCGGAACATCTCTTCTACCTGTGGATCGAGGATGAGGGCGCTGACCGCGCCGTCCGGGCCTTTGTAGGAGCTTGTGATCTGCCGTGCCAACCTCTGACGCGTGATCTCGGTGAGCTGCTCGGAGTCTTTGGTCGCGGGACCGATCTCGATCAAGGTCTCGAGGATGGTTCGCATGTCGCGAATCGAGATCGACTCTCGGAGGAGGTTTCGCATGACCTTCAACACCTCACCGAGGGAGAGCAAATTCGGGACCAGGTCCTCGACGAGCTTGGGCGTCGTTTTGGAGAAGACGTCGAAGAGGTGCTGCAGCTCGCCTCGTCCGAGGAGCTGATAGGCACTGGTGCGAATGATCTCGCCGAGGTGCGTCGCGACCACGGTCGCGTGATCGACGACGGTGTAGCCGAGCGCCTCGGCCAACTCTCGTTCGCGGGCGACGATCCAGCGGGCCGGACTGCCGAACGCCGGATCGGTCGTCAATTCGCCGTCGATCTCGGGCGCTGCGCCTGACGCATTCATCGCCAAGAGGCGCCCGCCGCGGGTTGTTCCTCGCGCGAGCTCGGTCCCGAGGAGCAAGAAGCGGTAGGCGCCGGGCTCGAGCTGCAAGTTGTCGCGGATGCGCACGGGCGGGATGACGATGCCAAGATCGGAGGCGAATTGGCGGCGCAGCGACCCGATCCGATCGAGCAGCGTGCCGCCCAGAGTCACGTCCACCGCAGGGACCAATTCGTAGCCCACCTCGAGCGCCAAGACGTCGAGCGGAAGCGCTGCCTCGACTTCCTCGCCGCGCGACGCCCCCGGCGCGGGTGTGACCACCGCGGGCGCCTCTTCGACCTTGTCCTTCGACTGCCAAGCCGAAGTGGCCAGCGCGGTCGCGAGCGCCAAAAAAGGCAGCGCCGGCATGCCGGGAACGAGCGCGAAGAGCGTCATTACTCCGGCGGTCAGGCCGACGGCACGTCGACTGCCGAGGAGTTGCGATTTGAAGGCAGAACCAATTTCTTCACCCGTGGCAGAACGGGTCACCACGACGCCAGAGGCGGTCGAAATGAGAAGGGCCGGCATCTGCGACACGAGCGCGTCACCGACCGAAAGGATGGAAAACGTCTCGACGGCCTGCGCGAAATCCAGCCCCGAAGTCAGCCCGAGGAGTAGCCCGCCAATGAGATTGATGGCGCTGATGAGCAAACCCGCAATGGCATCGCCGTGGACGAACTTGCTTGCACCGTCCATGGCGCCGAAGAAGTCGGCCTCACGCTCGACCGCCTTGCGGCGGGCCCGCGCGACGTCGGAGTTGATGAGGCCCGCGTTGAGATCGGCGTCGATCGCCATCTGCTTGCCGGGCATCGCGTCGAGGGTAAAGCGCGCGGCTACCTCGGCGATGCGCCCGGCGCCCTTGGTGATGACGACGAAGTTGATGATGACGAGGATGAGAAAGACGACGAGGCCGACGAGCACGTTGCCACCGACGACGATGCGACCGAACGTCTCCACCACCTTGCCGGCAGCGCCGTTGCCCTCGGCCCCGTGCAGCAAGACTTGCCGCGTCGTGGCGACGTTGAGTGAGAGCCGGAGCAACGTGGCCACCAGGACGATAGCCGGAAACGCACTGTATTCGAGGGGTTGCTCGATGAAGAGGGCGATGAGAAAGACCCCCACGCCGATGGCGAGGCTGAGTGCCAGCAAACCGTCGAGCAGAAACGGTGGGACGGGCAAGACCATCATCAGCACGATCGAGACGATCGCGAGCGGAATCCCGAACCCCGCGGGAGCGGCAGCCTTGCTCGTCTCGATGCTCACTAGATCGGTCGAGTGCGAGGCTCATGCCACCACGAAATCGCTGATTTGCATCCGCGATCATCGCAAACGGCGCCAGTGCCTTGACGGAGCGGCGTTGCCTTGACTCGCAGCGTTCCCGCGAGGCGCCGGCAACGGCCAGCGTACCAGTCATCACCACGGCGTGTGGGTTGGGGTAAGCTGTCCCTCATCTACCCTTCAACGCCTGCGCTCGCATCAAAGCACCTCCGTCGCTCGATGTCCGCGTGCGAAGTGTGGCTCGTCGTCGTCGCGTTTCGCCCTCGGCATCAGGAAGCGGCATGAAGGGCGCCGGCAGCTCCAGACGCTCCGTTCTTCGGCAAGGCCTCGCCACCGGCGCGGCGGCGAGCATCGCCCTGCCGCGCATCGCCCGCGCCGAGGCGAAATCGCTCTATGTATTCGTGCACACCGACGTCAAGTCGGCGGCCCTCGAACGGGCGCTGTCGGCCAGCCTGAAGGCGCTCGAAACGACCGTCTTTGGCAAATTCCGTGATCTCGAAGACGCCCTCGCCGCCAAGCGTCCCGACGCGCTCTTGGCTGCCCAGCCGGTCCTCGCGGCGCAGCACATCGCGATCTCCGTCGAAGGTATGCGCGACAACAAGAGTTGGGAGCGCTACGTCCTGTTGACGACGGAAGACCGGCCCATCGATCAACTGGCAGGCCTCACCATCGGCGTTGTCGACATGCTGGGTCGTGACGAAACGCAGAAACTCCTGCAAAACGTCCTGGGCGAAAGTGGGATCAAGGCCAAGCTCGTGACCAAACTCGAAGACCTGCTCTCGCTCCTCCTCTTCTCCGCGGCCGACGGCGTGCTCACGGGGGCGAGCACCGTGCGGCTATTCCAGCAGCGCTCGCGCCTTCCGCTTCGCGCGCGCGAAATCAGCGGTAGTCGCCTGGGCCTGCCCGCGGTCGGCGTCCTCAACGCAGAGAGCCGCTCGATCATCACCACCGCCGTGGCCGGCCTCGGAGCGGACGTGAACCGCTTGCTCGGTGTCGAACGATGGAGCATTGCGTGATGCGACTTCGAACGCGCCAATTTTTGGCGGGCACGCTGCTCGTCGCGGGCCTCATCGCGTCGGGCTGCGCCGTCCCGGGGCGGGCGCCTTCCGCGACTGCTCCCGCTACCCCGCTCCGCGACAAGCCGCGGCGCGCCGGGTATCCCGCCATCCTCGTGGCCATGCCGGAAGGGGAAGCATTCCAAACCGCCCGGCACGCGATCGTCACCGAGCTCTCGAAGAAGTTCGACTTCGTCACGCAGACGGTGGATTCGCGCACCACCCCGAGCGACCTCTTGACGCAGATCGAATACGTCAAGCCGCTTTGCATGATCCTCATGGACAACTCGTCCGTCGCGCTCTTGCGAGCACTCCAAAGGCAGCGCGGCCCAAGGCTCCCGCCGTCGGTAGTCCTGATGGCAGCGTTCCTCCAGGACATCAAGGGCGAGCTCACGAACATCGAAGGCGTGGTCTACGAGGTGCCCGGGGTAACCGCGTTCGTGCAGCTGCGATCCATCGTCGCCAAGCCGGTCAATCGCATCGGCGTAATCCACCGTCCTGCCTTCGCGCGGTTCGTCGAACGCGAGCGAGCGTTGGCCGCGAAGGAACAAATCGCCCTCGTCTCCGAGCAAGTGCCGCGCGATCCGTCGCCTTCCGACATCACCCGCGCTCTCGATCGTCTGCGCGAGGCGAACATCGACGCGCTCTGGATCCTGAACGACATCGGCCTCATCAAAACGCAGACTTTCCTGGAAGAAGCGTGGCTCGACGCCGTCGGCGACCTTCGTGTCCCCGTCGTCGTCAACGTCCAAACGCTCGTCGATCCGCGCCTTCAATTCGGAACGCTGGCGGTGGTTCCCGACCACGAGGCCTTGGGGGTGCAGGCCGCCAACATGGTCTTGGACCTTGCCGACGCGGGCTGGACGATCAAGTCGTCGACGGTCGAGCTTCCCACGTCGACCATCACCATCGTCGACATGACACAGCTCAACACGAAATTCGAGATCAGGAAGGACGCTCAGAAGCACATCGACAAGTCGGTGCATTAGCACTACTGCCGCAGATTTCTCGCTACCAGATCGATCATCGGAGCAGGCATACGCCAACTCAAGACTGACCGTGACGGAGTGGACGGAGTCCAGGAACTGGACGGAGTCCACGGAGACCTACGAAGCGAAGCGCAGTGCACAGGCAGATTTGGGGTGCTCTAGGCCAAGAGCGGCGAGGCGTGGCGGCTCGTTCGGTCTGAACTAGGTGGTTCCGACAGCCTCGCCGTATTTTACGCTAGGTCTTGGTCATTTTGGATGATCGTGATCTGCTCCTGCCAAAGTCTGTGGCAGTAGTGTTAGCCTTCAGCCGAAGACCTTCTTCTGCTTCAATCGATAGACGAACGCCAAGACCTCGGCCACGGCGGCGTAGAGATCGACGGGGATGGCTTTGCCGACACGAACGCGCGCGGCGATGGCCCGCGCGAGCGGCTTGTTCTCGATGACCGGGATCCCCGCTTCCTTGGCGAGCTCGCGGATGCGAAGCGCGGTCTCGTCGTAGCCCTTCGCCGCCAGCACGGGAGCGCCCTCTTTGGCGCGGTACCGGAGGGCCACCGAAATGTGGGTGGGGTTGGCGAGGATGACGTCGGCCGTGCGGACTTGCTTGACGAGGCCTTTTTTCAAGCGACGACGAGCCTGCGCGCGCTGCTGGGCCTTGACGCGCGGATCGCCCTCCATTTGGCGCATCTCGTCTTTCACTTCTTGCCGCGACATCATGTTCTGCTTTTCCCAGCGGTACTTGCTGTACGCATAGTCGGCGGCGGTGAGGAGCGCGAGGCCGCCGGTGGCCTTGATCATGAGCTCGGCGAGCGCCTTGGCCGTGGCGCTCGCCGCTCCCCAGATGTCGGCGCGCGAGAGGTGAATGATGGTCGGCAGCGCGCCGCTCAGGGTCCAGTAGACGACGTACCCCACGACGGCCACGCGCAAGAGCGACTGGAGAAGCTCGAAGAAAGCCTGACCCGGCACGAACATGTTCTTCAGCTTGCCCGACGGATCGAGGCGCGCGAGGTCGGGCACGATGAGGTTCGTCTGCGGGAGAAACCCCGCTTGCAAGAAGCCGACGGCGACTCCCGCGAGGGCCGCGGTGATGGCGGTAGGCAGCGCGAACGAACCGAGCACGTCGACCGTGCGAATGATGGTGCCGGAGGGATCGCCGCCCACCAGATCGAAGGGCTCACTGAAACACCGGCGCGCGAACCTACCGAGCTTGTCGACGGCCGATGGCCCCATGGTCACCAGCGCGAGGAGCACGCCGAGCGATGCCGCGATGCCGCCCGCGTCCTTGGCCTTGGCGAAATCGCCCTTTTCGCGGGCCTTCTTGCGACGCTCTGGTGTTGCCTTCTCGGTCTTGTCACTTGCGCTGTCGGCCAAGCTACCCTCGACCCATGGCGAGCAAGACCATCTCCACGCGTTCGCCGGTCCGAGAGAGATCGACCTCTATCTCCCGCGCGAGCTCGGGGAGCGAGGTGACGATGACCAACGTTCCGACCACGAGCGAGATGGCAAAGCCGATCGAAAAAATCTGCAGTGAAGGCGCGGCGCGCGAGATGAACGCCAAGCCGAGCTGCGTCAAGAGTAGCGTCGCCACGACCGGCATCGACAAGCGAACGCCGGTCGCGATGGTGCCCGAGGAGATGCGGAGGAGCTCGGGCAGGG
>DATEMX010000152.1:0-4340 GCA_035275365.1 Polyangiaceae bacterium
CAAGAACGGCCAGGCGACGTTCGAGGAGTTCTAACGAGTTCTCGCTGGCTGCTTCCTGTACGGCTGCGATCTGCGGCTGCTGCGCCGCAAGCAATTGGCGCTGGCTTCGATGCGGCCGGGCGTTGCGTTTGCCGCGGCGGCCGTTCCGCGCGCGCCCGATGACTCCGAGCCGGCTTCGTGGAGCCTCGTTACAGGATGGTCGTCGAGCGCAGCTCGGCTTTGAATTGGGCTCGGTACCGATCGTGACACGCTCGGCAGGAAGTCTGCACGCCGGCGAGATCTCTGGCGCGCGCGGCGAAAGCGCCTCCCCGCGCAATCGTGCTCCACTCGTCGTAGCCTCGCGGCGCGGCCACGGCCAGACGGTCGAACGATTTGGCCAGGGGAGAAAAGTCGCTGGAGAGCAGCGGAAGCTGCAGGTTCGCTTTCATCCAGCTCTGGGTGGGGCAGTCAGGTAGACCTCGATCGCCGCATGCTCGTGCCGATGACGGCATCGACGATGGGGCAGGCGGGGACGACGTCTCCGATTTGGAGCACGCGGAAAAGAAGGGGAAGGTCATGACCAACCATGCCCACAACCGAATCTCCGTGAATCGCATTGTTTCCTTTCGCACGTGGCCACGCGAGCTCGCTTACGTCGGATCGGGCCCCGGTGTGCTCGGTCCATTCGGCGGAAGTCTCGGTTCGGCGATGTAGTCTCGGGATATCTCGCCGCTCAGACATTGGAGCCAGGTCACGATCGATTGGACTTCGGCCGCCGATAGTTCGAGCCCAAGCTGATGACGTCCCATCATCGTCACCGCGCCCTGCAACGTCGGGACCGAGCCGTCGTGGAAATAGGGTCCGGTGTGCTGGATGTTCCGCAAAGTCGGAACCTTAAAGCTCATGCGGTCGCTTTCGAGTTTGGAGATCGCGTAGCGCCCCCGATCGGCTTGGTTCGGCCATGGTTCGACGACGCCCACTCTCTGATAGCTGCTACCGCCCAGGAGCTCGCCGGTGTGGCACACCATGCAGCCGACGTTGGTAAAGACGTGCAGCCCTTCCATCTCGTCGGCCGTCAGCGCGGCCTCGCCCTTCAAATATTTGTCCCACCTCGACGGGGTGGTGAGCCCGCGCTCGAATGCACCGATGGCGCGGGCAATGTTGTCGTAGGTGACGGGATCCGGTTCGCCGGGGAATGCTCTGGCGAAGAGCTCGGGGTACCCGGGCACCGACTTCAACACGCGAGCGGCTTGCTCCGGCCCCGCTATCGCCATCTCGACGGGGTTGAGAATGGATCCTTTGGCCTGTTCTTCCACGTTCGGCGCGCGACCATCCCAGAATTGCTGAAACTGCCCGGCAGCATTGTAGACCGTCGGTGCATTCCGGGCCCCGCGCTGCCCTTTGTGTCCGATGGACGTCGGCTCTCCGTCGACCCCGTAGCGGTCCAAGTGATGACAGCTATTGCACGAGAGCGCCTGATTTTTGGAAAGGCGCTTCTCGTAATAGAGCATGCGGCCGAGCGTCACGCGGTCGGGGTTCGAGTCGCCGGGCACGCTCTCGAAGCGTTGGCGCAGCGGCGCGAACCGGCGAAGGAGCCGCGGGTTGAACTTGCCCGCCGAGGTTCCAGTGATGGTGGCTGCCTTCTCCCCCGCGACTTCGACGGTCTCCTTTTCGTGGCCGGCCTTGGAGGTATCGGGGGATGCTTTGCTGCAGGCGCCCATGGTGACGGCGCTGATCACGACGGTTTCGAATGCATATCTGGAAAGTGTCATCTGGCCGTTACTCTTCGCTGTGCTCACATCGGATGCGTCAAAATCGTCTGCTTCGCCGCCGCGAGATCAGCGGCGACGCCGTTCGGCCACACGAAGGCGATCTTCGTGCCCCGCCCGGGCGTGCTGTCGACCTCGATGGTTCCGCCCATCGAACGACACACGGACAGAACAGCGCCGAGCCCGACGCCGCGTCCCGATACATCGGTCACCTGGTCCCGCGTGGTGACACCGTCCGTAAACATCGCTTCGATGAGGTCGCCACGCGTCGTCGCTGCGAGCCCGCGCCCTTCGGCAGCGGCGCGCAGGCGGGTCCAGTCGATACCTCGTCCGCTATCCTCGATTTCTATCCGTAGCTGTCCATCGCCATGCGTGGCGCGCAGCACGATGAACGCCTTCTCGGGCTTACCCAATCGAATGCGCTCGTTCCGCGGCTCGAGGCCGTGATCGACCGCGTTGCGTACGACGTGGACGAAGACCGACCAGAAGGAGGCCCATTGCTCGGGGCAAGTACGTAAACCGTCCGCTTCGACACGAACGTCGACCGGCCCTCGATCGAGACGCTCGGCCCAATGTTGTACCTGTGCGGCGATGCGGCGGAACCTGAGAGCGATCGGCTCGAGCTTCCAATCCTGGAGCATGCGCAGAAGGCGCTGCTTGGGCACACCGCTCGAGACGGCGCTCACCAGCGCGTCGTAGTCGGGCGGATCGACGGCCATCCCGGATCCCACTTCGACGCGAAGCACGCCCAATTTGGCGGTGATTTGGCTCCAGCGATTGCTGAGCCGTGCGAGGCATCTCTCGGCCACGGCCACTTCGTTGTCGGCGAGTGCCGTCTCGATGTCATCGCAACTCTTCACGAGTGTGGCGAGACCGAAGCACCCCGCGTTGCCCTTGAGCGTGTGTACGGGCCTTTGTAGGAGCGACGGGTCCGTGCTGCTAGCGGATACGATCTGATCGACGATGAGCTGCGCGTCGTGCAAGAACTCGGTGACGGCGGCGCGGTCGTCGAGAGCTTTGGTGAACAGTTGAACGACTTCCCTCTCGTCGTTTTCGGCCTGCTCGCCCTTCATGGCGGCGGTCATGTCGGAGATGACGACGAGAACCCGCTCGAGCTGGCCGTCGGCGTCCGTGATGGCGCCGAACTCCAGCTCGAAGATGCGGTCTTGCGCTCGAATTTCTCGCGGAAGCTGCACGAGGGCTAGAGCGAGGGGCAACATGTCCTCGACGACTTGCGACCAAGCGAGATCGAAGGTGAAGCCGAACCCGGGGCTTGCCTTGTCCAAATAGGCGCCCAACGTTGCGCCGCACGGGACCCGTCCAAACCACTTCTCGACGATGGCGGAGTGCTCGCTCGATATGACGCCGTGGCGGTCGATCGTGAGCAGGCCTTGCACGACGTTGTCGAGCACTCGGCGCATGTCCCGATTGCGATCGTCGAGCTCACGGGTGCGTTCTCGCACGAGGTGCTCGAGCCGGGCTTGTTCTTCGCGGGCATCACGGTGAATGCGCTCGATGAGCGATTTGAGCCGAGCGAGCATGACGTTGAAGGCGGCTGCCATCGTCCCGATTTCGTCGGCAACTTCGTCTTCCACCGGGGGTTGCTCGAGGTCGCCGGCAGCGACGGCGGAGGCCGTCCGCGCAACGGCACGCAGTCGCTTCGCGACCGAACCACCAATCACGAAAGAAGCCAGGACTCCAATAAGGAGGGCGGCCATGCCGGCCATCGCGGCTGCCCGCATCACGTCGCTCCGGCTCCGCTCCAGCGCTTGCGTCGATAGCTGGAGCGCGAGGACACCGCGCGGACCTTCCAACGATACGACGGGCGCGACGACCAGCACATAGCCGTCACCGCTGACGACCCGTTGTTCGACTAGGTTCACCTCGAGCCACGAGGCGGGCACGGCCAGCGAGCCGCGAGCTTCGAGCAACTGGAGCCTGTTGTCGTTGCTCGTGTAGAGGGCCGACGCTTCCACCGCCGAATCCTGCGCAATGGCCTCAAATACCTCGCGCGCGGTTTCGCGGTCGCCGAAGGCCACGGCCGATTCGACTTGTTTGGAGACGAGCCTGCCGTACATCGTCGCCTTCTGTAGTAGAATGGCCCTGAGTTCGCCGATGTGACGATACGAGAGGTAAACGGAAAGAAACGTCACGATGAAAACGACGACTGCGACGATGACTCCGACGAGCTTCTGCTGAATGCTGAGCGCTCGACGCGGGCGGCCTGGCGGGAGCGCTTCGCCGGCGCCACGAGTCGAACCAACGGCGTGCCCTTCGGCGGGCGTCATCACCTTGACGGGTCGCTCGTCGTCCATGGGTCCGGTGCTCCCGATGCAACTTCGCGAGGGGCTACGGCGGTCGCTCGGTTTAACTTGAGTCGGGCAAAAGAGGGTAGCGAACGCACTCGCAGGACCGGTGGCCGGCAGATTTCGCGTCGCGCAAACGTCGCCTAGTAACATGGCGTTCCCAGGCATCCCAAACGACGCGCGACGCAGAGAAGCCGCCGACACCGACAAGAAACTCTCGAGAGGGTCAACCGCGGCCGGGATTGCCGCTCCCGCGTCCCGGCGGATCGCCGTCTTCGCGGTAGTC
>DATEMX010000153.1:0-3686 GCA_035275365.1 Polyangiaceae bacterium
CTGTCTTCCACATGCTCACTGACGGCGTCGCGTATCGGGAGCTCGGCGGCACGTTCCTCGACCGGCGTGACTCGACCAAGCTTGCCAACCGCCTCGTTCGTCGCCTCGAAGGGCTGGGCCTGAAGGTCACCGTAGCCGGGGGCAGCCTGACCGAGGTTTCTTACTAGTTGCTGGCCGCGTCGCTCTCTTGCGCCGTGCCGCCGCTCTTGGCCTCGGCGCGATCGCGCGTCGCGCTCACGGCCTGATCGGACGCGAACTCGAGCTCGGGCGTCACGATGGAGCCTGGAAGGGGCAGCTTGGGAACGATGAGCAATTCGAGCTTCACGACGGTGTGCCCCGCATCGACGGGATAGAGGTGCCACGTCGCGCGCAAATCGTCGACGTTGCCTTGTCCCTCGAGCTTGCCCTCGATTCGCTCACCGGTACCCTCGGGCACCGGCGGACCGAACCGCGTAACGGCCCAGACGTTCGCGGCGCCGTGTAAGATGGCGACTTGCAGATAGACGTCGGTGAAGGCGCCCGTTTTGCCGACGATCCGGCTCTTTTGAAAACGAGGCATGAATTGCGAGTAGTGCCCGTAGTCGGTCAACGTCTGTCGAACGACGGCGAGGGGCGCGTTCACCGATGTCATCCCACCTCCCGCGCGAATCGAGTAACCCGTGACCGGCACGTTGTAGCGCTCGGTCGCGTGCGTGCGCACGAGCCGCTGTGCTTCGGTTTCGCCGTCGGCGCGGCCGACCGCGGGCGCCAGCGCCAAGAAAGCCATGGTCAAGAACGCCTGAACGTTGCATCGACATATATTCATAGTCGGAAGCCTCACTGACTTGGACGATCGGGCGAACGCTTTCTTCGCGTGGGTCGTTGCGGCGACAGTATGAGTCGTCGAAAGCGGTCCGCCATCTCGGTTGGTTCGCCAGTCTTGCAAGCACATCCCATGCCCACGCCTTCCGAGGCCAGGCTAGCAGCCTGCGAAGGTCGGAGGCCCCGGGGCCGTGAACATCGCGTGCCGGAGATGTTGCAAGGAGCGCCCACCTCGGGCGCGCTTGCGCCGCGTCAGGCAGGTGAAGGCGCCTCGGCAGGGTCGGATTCGGCCGGTTCCACGGGCGCCATGGTGCAAGAGCCTTCCACCTTGACCCCCTTGTCGATGAAGATGGAGGGCGACCACAGGTTGCCGGTGATTCTCGCGGGCACATAGAGTTCGATGGCCGTCCGCGCGCGGACGTTTCCCGTCACTGCTCCGCCGCGCACGATGACCGTGTCCACGTCGATCTCGGCGCTGACCTCGGCTCCCTCGCCGATGACGAGCACATCGTCGCTCCGAATCTCTCCAGTGAAGGCACCGTCGATGCGCAGCTTCCCGGTGAAGTAGAGTTTGCCCTCGAAACGGGTTCCCCGACCGAGGAGCGCGGTCAGCTCGGCACCAGCCAAGGGCAAATCCATGCCTCCTGGCATAACTCGGCCCCCACCCTTCCCGCAAGCAACGGGGGGGCCCACTTTCCGCTCCCCCTGAACCAGCAAGGGAGCTAATCTACGCACAACTTGAAGCGCACCACACCAGTAGTCATCGTTACATGCCTCGCAGCGTTCGCGATCCCTACGGCCGCGCTCGGTGAGCCTCCGGCCGCGCCCGGCGCTCCAGCGACCGCACCGAAGAGCGAGAGCGCGGCCCCGCCCGTCGCCATTGAAGCGGCGCCAGGTATCGCACCGCCGCCCACTGGTGCCGCGGCACCCGAACAAGCGTTGCCGGCGGTGAAGGGCGCGGGAGAGGAAAAGAAGCCCGGGCGCTGGCGAGGTTCGATCCTTCTGTTCGATCAGTCGGTGTCGACGCAAACCATCGGGCTCGGCAAAGACTACACGAGCGCCAACTCCTCGTACGAATGGTGGTTCGCCTTCAAACCGCGCTATTTCGCGTGGGAGAGCGAGAGCCGGAAGGACACCATCTCGCTCAACCTGTGGATGAACTTGTACTTCGAGCTCACCAACAGCGACACCACGACGCGCGCGCAAGAGCCCATCCTCGGACCGACTTCGATGTGGGCGTCCTACGCTCACACGTTCGTCGACGTGAAAGGGTGGAAAACGAGTGTTACGCTCGGCCCGCGGCTGACGCTGCCGACCGATCGCGCGTCCCGGGCAACAGGACAATACTTCGGAATGGGCGCGACCGGCGGCTTTTCGCAGGCCTTTCCCATCGCCGGCAAGAACGCGCCCTACTTCGCGGGTGGTCGCATTGGCATCTCGAGCGTCTATACCCACCCGATCCACCGTGCCGTTGTCCCCACAACGAGCAACGCGGGCAACATCCCGCAAACGCGCCAAGACGCCGGCGGAAACCGGCTCTTCGCCGACGATCGGTTGGGGGGCAGCTTCAACTCGCGCGACTCGCTCAACGCCACCTTCAGCGCGGGGCTGACCATCACCCCGAAGGTCGACTTCGGCGTGTCGTACGTCGTCATCAACTCGTGGCCTTATCATTGGACCGACCAAAGAGCGCAAGACACGCCCATTCAGATCGCTACCGGCCCCGCCATAGCGACCGGCGTAAACGATCCCTCGCACTATCGCGTCAACACGTGGGCCCTCGTCTCGCTCGACTACGAGTTGATGGATGAGCTGTCGCTCGGCATCGGCTACTACAACCTCACCAATCAGCTCGGTCCCGACGGCAAGCGTCGCAGCCCGCTATGGAGCCCCGACGCGCGCGGGTTCGTGACCTTGACCGGCAATCTCGACGCGATCTACGCCCGCCTCACGCAAAAGTCCGCGCCCGCGCAAACCGCCCAGCGCTGAGCACGCCGCGCCGGGCGAACACCCTCGGCATCGAGCGGGGTGGGGGCCCCATAAAATGTGGCGAAGTCGTGCTAGCTGGCGAGCAGCCGACCCACCGACGCGATGAAGCCGATGAGGTTGTGGCGCGTTCCGTTCTTCAATCGGAGATAGACGAGGGTGATGGGCCAGGCGGCGATCCTGTCTTCGCAGATCACGCGGAAGAGGCGAGGATCGGACGGAGCGTTGGGATCGCACTCCCAGATCCCCCCGTAGGCGGCGATGAGGGTCTCGCCGAGGAACGCTCCCCAGGCCAAGATGAGTTCTTCGTCGGCGTCGGAAGGCTGCCAGCTCGAGCGGTCGGCGGCAACACCCAGCTCGCCTCGGGTCGCCGCGCAGTACGACTCGAGCGCCTCGACGCTCGCTGGCGTGGGCGCCAAAAACGAGCCCGAACGCGCGGCGATGTCTTGACCCATCGCCGAACGCGCGAGGGAGGCCGCAATGCCTGCGAAATCGAGGGGCGGCACGTCGGTCGCGCGCGTGGGGCGATCGAGCTTGCGCACGGGAGCGGCTTCGACTTCAGGACGCGTGAGCGCGAGCTCGTCGCGCGCCGTGAAGGGGGGCCCCGCAGGCCTCGGTGTGAACGACTTCGGCCCTGCCGAGGGCTTCGGCGTGAGGGAGGGTACTGGCGTATGCGAGGCGGGGGGTCGAGACACCAGGCCGGCCACCGGCATGGCGCCCGACGAAGGCCGTCGGAACGGCGCGTCGCTTCGCCCCGCCAGCTCGCGGGCCGCCGAAAGGCGATCGAACGTTTGAAGGAGACTCGGCCCGGTTCCGTCGGCGAACGCCGCGGCCACCAAGAGCGGTCGTGTCCCAGCGCCCGAAGGCAACACCACCTTGCATCCGCCGTCGTCGGCGGC
>DATEMX010000154.1:0-5523 GCA_035275365.1 Polyangiaceae bacterium
CACAGGTATGGTATCTGAAAAGGGCATGCGACCCGTGATCATCGGAGCTGGCCGCGGCAGCCGGCTCGAGCACCTCACCGAAGAGATCCCGAAAACGCTCGTTCCCGTCATGGGGCGCCCGATGCTCGAGTGGGTCTTGGAGGCACTCTCGGCCGGTGGCTTCTCGAAGAAAGACGTGGTCTTCATCTGCGGCTACCGGGCCGAGGTGATCAAGGCGCGGTACCCCGAGTTTACCTACGTGGAGAACCGCGATTGGGAGCACAACAACATCCTCCTCTCGCTCATGTGCGCTCGCGAACATTTGGGTGACGGCTTCGTGTCGACCTACGCCGACATCGTCTATCGCGGCGAGGTCGTTCGCGATCTGGTGCAGTCGCCGCACGACAAGGCCCTCGGGTGCGACACCGACTGGCGGCGGCGCTACGTGGGGCGCACCCGTCACCCAGAGACCGACGCCGAGAAGCTCGAGGCCGAGGGCGATCGCATCACGCGCATCTCCCGCACCATCGCCTCCGAGGCCGCGGCGGGTGAGTTCATCGGCGTCACCAAGTTCACGGCCCGTGGCGCGGGCGATCTCACCTATGCGTTCGACCGTGCGCGCGAGCTCTACGCCGGCAAAATGTTTCGCGAGAAGCGGACCTTCGAGCGCGCCTACCTCATCGACTTGTTCCAACGAATGATCGAAGAGGGGTCCGTTTTTCATCGCGTCGATACGCACGGGGGATACATGGAAATCGATACGCTCCAAGACCAAATCCTCGCGTCTTCGTGGTGGAGCCGTTGAGCCTTTTTCCGACGACGACTTTCTCACCCCCGTCGAACGGTAGTCGGACGTAGGCCCTCGGTAGTTCGGGCCACTCGCTTCGCTCGTTCCATGCCTCACGGTAGCCTTGCATGCGCTACACGCAGGAGTGTTGGGACACAGCACAGGCCTTCCGGGCGGACGCTCATCGGAGAGCAGAGCCGCACACCAAGCCACGCGCATCGATTCGGATCTTCGTATCGCCGTGGGTCGAACGGGTGCTCGGCCGAGCTCACCCGATCACGCCGGCGCTCTGGTTCGGTCCGTTCATCGGTCTCGCGGCCTACCGCGCCTTCACCGTCCCGACGGTACGGCCGGCCGCTGCACTCTTATTCGCCGCGGGGTGGCTCTTTTGGACGCTGCTCGAATACGTGCTCCATCGATTTCTCTTTCACATGGCCGCTCATACGCCAGAAGAGCGACTGCGCGCATTTCTGATGCACGGTTACCACCACGAGTTCCCGAGCGACGGCATGCGGCTCGTCGCCCCGCCGCTCATGAGTTGGCCGCTCGGGCTCGCCGTGGGTGTGCTCATGTACCTGATCGTCGGCCCGGTTTTCTGGATCTTCTCTTTTGCCGGCGCGGCGGCGGGCTACATCGCGTACGACTGGATTCACTACTACACGCACCACGCCCACCCCCGAACGGCCTTGGGCAGGCGTCTCAAACGGTACCACCTCGCGCACCATTTCTCGGATGACGGCTCGCACTTCGGCGTGAGCTCGCCGCTCTGGGACGTGATCTTTCGAACGTACCGAGCCAGGCCGCGCGCCCGCCTCAGGGCCTCCTCCCCAATCCCGCCTCAACGGGACCTCAATGACAATAATTTTGTCCGCGGGGAATCGTTACGCTCCACGGGTATTTCCCGACCCCGTCGAAGGTCTTGACGATACCACCCGTGAGGGCGTCGATGACGACGACGCGGTTGGCGCTGCTCACCGCGGCGACGATGTATTTGCCATCGGCGGTGGTCGAGGCCGTTTCGGTGTTGCCGCCGACGTCGATGGTGTTGATGAGGCGCGCGCTCTTGGTGTCGACGACCGCGATTTCGCTGCGAATGCGGTTCATCACGTAGGCGTAGTCGGGGACGAGCGACGAGTAGTTCACACCGAACGACTCTTGGTCGGCTCCCGGCACCGCGTCGCCGTCGATGAGCCCTTGAGGCGCCTTGATGAGCGACACCGTCGCATCGCCGAAGTTCGGAACGACGTGTTTGGTCACGTCTTGAAACGGGTGCTCGGCGTAAACGATCCACGGCTTGCTTCCGACCGTGACGTCGGCCTTCTTCTGCTTCGCGAAGGTGTCGTAAACCAACACGCGTCCCGTCAAGGCGTGCGCGCCGTAGAGGACTCCGTCTTTGTCGATTTGAACGTCGGCAAAGCCGTTCTCTCCGTCGATCTTCGTCTCGTTCGGCGGCACGTCGAAGCCGTCGAGCGCGACGTGCCCGTCGATGCTCAGCGTCGTCAAGTCGACGCGCGTGATGTGGTGGGCGGCGTTGTTGGCGACGTAGGCGTATTTGCCGTCGGGGGCGAAGCGCACGAAGTGCGGCATGAAGAACCCCCCGATGCGCTTGACCTCTTCGTCTTTGACGGTGTCGACGAAGGAAATCTCGTTGCTGAACTCGTTCACGACGGCGAGATATTTGCCGTCGCGACTGAGCGCAAGGTGGGTGGGCTCCGCGCCCAACTTGACGCGCTTGGTCTCCGTCAGCGTTCGCGCGTCGACGAGGACGGTCTCGTTGGTGCCCGGCGAGTCGACGTAGATCTTCGTAAAGTCGGCGTTCAGCTCGGCCATGTGGTCCAGCACGCCGCGGGTGTCGACGCGACCGATGATTTCGAACCGATTGAGATCGATGACGGTGACGTCGCCCGAGTCGCGGCTCACGACGTAAGCGCGGTTGACGAGATCGACGGCGACCGCCGGCGCCGCCGGATCGGCGTCGGGCGACGAACCGCAGCCGGCGCTGATCGCAATGGCGACAGTCAAGCCCCAATTTCCAACAAGACCCACTATATGACGCATGGCACACCTCTCCCGAGCCGCGATCGAGACGCGGCGACAAACGACACCCGTTGCCCATAGCGGGCGATGTTCCGAATAACTCCACCACGACTCAACGAAGACGACGACCTATGGGAAAAGCAAAAACCCCTCATTTGCGGGGAAAAGAGGGGTAGAAGAGGAGACCTTGAGGTCACCTTACGAGCCCTTCCGTTTCCACGCGGAAGCATTGTCGAAACGCCTCGGGTAGGTCTCCTGGCTCGTGGAAATGAAGGCTTTCGCCCTTCGCACCGCTCCTTCCCTTCCCTGGCTCGAAACCAAGTGGGAATCTGGAACGACTTTTCCACTTACAGTGGCGGGACCGCGCCGGCCTTACACCGGACTTCCCTGTTATGCCCTCGCGGGCACCCGAAGCAGATATTCAATTGTCAGGCATCGACGTCTAGACCTTTGCAAATGCTCGCGTCAAGATCTTTCGTGAGACGATGGCGTTCTTGAGATACAACGCGCTCGATGACGACGGCACCTGCGACTCCGCCGATGTCGATGCCGCGACTTCTCGCGCGTGGCCTGCGCGCAGCGGTCAACCATCTGACACGGATTCCAGCCGGCGGCTTTCCCTACTCGGATGACGAGTGGACGTGGGCGACGGCGTGTCTGCCGATGGTCGGCGCGGCCATCGGGGCGCTCGCGGCCGGGGTCTGGGTGGCGACGTCGCGTGCCGGCCACTTGGTGTCGGCGATCCTGGTCGTGGGTGCCACGGCGTGGCTCACGGGGGCCATCCATGAGGACGGACTCGCGGACACCGCCGACGCGCTCGGCGGAGGCCGCGATCGCGCTCGAATTCTCGCGATTTTGAAGGATAGTCGCATCGGTGCGTTCGGCGCCGTCGCGCTCGTCGTCGCTTTGCACCTTCGTGTCGCCCTCCCGGCGCGACTCGGCGCCACCGCGCCGCTCGCCCTCGTTCTCGCGGGAGCGGCTTCGCGCCTCGGGCCCGTTTGGCTCATGGGCGCCCTTTCGTATGTCACGAGCCCCGACGTCGCCAAGAGCGCGCCCTTGGTCGGCGTCCGCCGCGTGCACGTGGCGTTCGCGACCTCCTCGCTCTTCTTGCTGAGCTGTGCGCTCTGGGCGAGCGGCGCGTTTCGTCTCGTCGATCTCGCGCTCGTCTGGGCGAGCATCGCCGGCGTGACGTTCGTGTTGGGTTGGCAATTTCACAAGCGCGTAGGCGGCATTACCGGCGACTTCTTGGGCGCCGCACAACAGGTGAGCGAATGCGCAATGCTCTTGGCATTGGGGCTGTCGCGCGGCGACCCTGCATGACGATTGCGGCCGCCGCTTGACAACGCACGCGCGCTGTCGCTAAGTGGGCTCGCCGTTACTTGACAATCGAAACGTCTCGGGTGCTCCTCCGGGAGCACGACAGGGAAGCCGGTGCAAGGCCGGCGCGGTCCCGCCACTGTCAGTGGGAAGCCAAGCTCGAGAACCACTGGACCTCATTCGGAGGTCCGGGAAGGAGAGCGCGGCGTTGCAGCCACGAGCTGCTGAACCCATGAGCCAGGAAACCTGACCGAGACAGCCACGCGAGGTGAGCCATGCGCTCTCGGCCGTGGCGTTGGGGCGCGGATTTCGCCCACGACGCCGAACTGAACTCTCCTTTCTATTTTTCTGCCATCGTCGCCGTGTCGGCACTTCTCGTGCCAGGCGACGCCAGTGCCATGCACCTCGCCGACGGCGTCTTGCCGGCGAAGTGGTGCGCGGTCTGGGCGGTATTGGCATTGCCGTTCATCGTCGTGGCGTTTCGTCGATTCGAGCGACGGCGGCGTGACGACGCCTTTTCGACACCGTTTACCGCGATGATCGGCGCCGCGGTCTTTGCACTGTCGTGCATGCCGATCCCCGTCCCCGTCGTCGGCACTTGCTCGCACCCGTGCGGTACGGGTCTCGCTGGAATTCTCCTCGGCCCGTCGGCGACGGTCTTGCTCACCGTCGTCGCGCTCACAATCCAGGCGCTATTTCTCGCTCACGGCGGGCTCACTACGTTCGGGGCCGACGTGCTGTCGATGGGCATCGCTGGGGGCTTCATCGGGCACGCTGCGTTTCGCGCAGCGCGGAGCGTCGGGTGGAGCCTGGGCCCGGCGGCATTCTTGGCGGGGCTCCTGGCCGATTGGGCCACCTACGCCACCACCGCGCTGGAGCTCGCGCTCGGCCTTCACGGCGAGCGCTCGGCCTATGGCGTCTTTGGGGCCGTGGCCCTCGCGTTCGCACCGACGCAGTTGCCGCTAGGGATTCTCGAGGGTTTTCTCACGGCCGGGGCCATCGTTTTCGTACACGAGCGCCGCCCCGATCTCCTGCTGCGCCTACGGGCAGCGTCCACCCGAGCGGCATGAGTCTCCGGCACATCCAAGAGTGGCCTGGCGTCGACGACGCGGTGATCGGGCGCGTCGTCGCGGAAGCGGGACGCCCGCCCCCCGAACCGCTGATCGCTTGGGTGCGCGGTGATCTGCTGCTCTTCTCCTTTCTGCTTGCGGGTCTCATCGCCGGGTTCTGCCTCGGTTTTTGGGGTCGCGCCCTGTTCGTCGAACAGGCCTCCGGCGCGGGGAATCGAGCCCGTCGTGCTTGACGCGCTTCGCACACGAGCCGCGCGCGGAGCGCCGCGGCCCGAGCGATGCCTGCTCGCGACGCTGGCCGGCGTTTTCTTGATCCTGGCGACGACATCGCTG
>DATEMX010000155.1:0-2842 GCA_035275365.1 Polyangiaceae bacterium
TTGCGTCGTACAGCGTACGCCCGACGGCGATATCCTCGAGCAAGATCTCCCCGCCAGCGCGCTGGAGGTCGAGCTCGGTGGTGACTACTTGCCCTGGGGCACGGTCAAGGTGCGCGCCATGGTCGCGCCGGCGTGCGGCTACCAGGGAGGGCACGGCGACATCGCTGTCTTGGTGCTCGCGCGCAAGTTGGTCGGCTTGGGAATGATGCGGGCGAGGCTCGCGGATCCGCCGAACATGGGAGAGCTCCTCGAGCCGGTGGGCTTCGGCCGCTGTCCCATGTCGACCGACGGCATCCACCGCATTCGACGCGAAGGCGGGCCCGTCGAGAAGATCGGGCCCGGCGCCGTCTACGCGTCGACGTCGATCTGTCCCGGCGACTCCGGGGGCCCCGCCCGAAGCCCGGCAACGGGCGAAGTCGTGGGCGTCGTCTCCGCAGGTGTGATGGACGACGACGACCAAACGCGCGACCCGACCACGTTCACCCGACTCGACGCGTGGCGATCGCTCTTCGCAAACGCGCAGCTCATCGTCGACGGATCGAGCGCCGCCGAGGTGCCGCCCGTCGGCGGATGCGAGCCGGATTAACGCGGGACATCGGCGGCGCTGACCCAGAGCGAACGCTGCAAGCTCGTTCGTGTATCATCGGGCCCGCTTGAAGACGATCTTTCGCCTCATCCTCTGGATCACGGTCGCCTTGGCGGCGCTCTTGGGCATCCTGCGCGCGACGTGCATCCGGCTTTGGACCATGCCCGGCGACGACGCGCTCCTGTCGTTGTCGGTGATGCCGACGCTCGAGGCCGGCGACGAGCTCGTCCTCTGGCGCGTCGGCATTCCGGGATTCGGCGAGCTCGTGGAGTGCCCCGATCCGGAGGCTCCCGGACGCTTCGTCGTTGGGCGAATCCTTGGCGAACCTGGAGACACCGTCGTCGTCGACCGCGCGTACATCACCGTCAACGACAAGGGCATCTCGTCGCGACGCGCTTGCCCCAAGTTCTCGGTCATCGATCCGCAAACGAGCGAGAGCCTCGAGCTCACTTGCGAAGTCGAAGAAGCGGGAGGCATCGAGTATGCGCGCGCCCGAGCCAGCAAGCCTCCGGTCTCGATGGCCGCGCCCTTTCGCGTGAAAGTCCCTGACGGGAACGTCTTTTTGGCGAGCGACAACCGCTACTACCACGACGACTCGCGAGATTTCGGGCCCATGCCGAAGACCTCGTGCCAAGAGCGCGTCCTTTTTCGACTGTGGAGCGCGCGCGGCTGGTTCGACGCCCCCCGCCGCCTGACGTTCATTCACTGAGTCGAGCGATGGCACGGGTCGTCATCCGAGCCGCCACCAGCGAAGACGAGGCGCCCTTCGTGCGGTTGCTCGAAGCCAGCGCGACGCACCTCGGCCCGTGGATGCCGCAAACGCCGTGGTCGAACGTCGAGCTCTTTCAACGATTCCTGGCGACCGGACGAACCGACGTACATCACAAGTCGCTCCTCGTGCGCGTGGCCGACGGCGAACTCCTCGGCACCGTGAATCTCAACGAGATCATCCGCGGCGCTTTTCAGAACGCCATCTTGGGCTACTGGCTGGGCGCCGCTTACGTCGGGCACGGCTACATGCGGGAAGGTGTCGCGCTCGCCCTCGCGCAAGCCTTCGAAGGACTTGCGCTTCACCGCGTCGAAGCCAACGTGATGCCGCGCAATCAGCACTCGCGCCGCGTCTTGCTGAGCCTCGGCTTTCGTCTCGAGGGCCACTCGCCAGAATATCTGCAGATCGCCGGGCGATGGGAGGGACACGACCGGTTCGCGCTCGTCGATCGCGAATGGCGAGCCGCTAGAACATCGATCGAACGCGATGAGTCGTAGGCCTGGTTCCATCCGGTCGAGCTCGACGGCGGATTCGGACCCTATTTGGTTTTGACGTCGACGCGAACGACGCGCCACGCGGACTGGATCTTGGCAAGCTCGATGTCGGCCGCGCGGTGGTCCTCGGACTGCTCGTGCCGAATGACGACGTCGTAGTCGAATCGCACGCGTTCCCCCCGGGCGCTCCTCGAGAGGCGCTTGCAGACGACGTCGGCCGCCGCTTGGGCCGGCGTGTACCCGTCGGCGCGAACTCCGCGCGTGAGGTCGAGCTCGCGGTCGAGCATCTCGGTAGCGCCGAGCGCGGTAAACTGGCGCGCGGCCTGCTGATCCATGCGACGAAAATAGGCGTCGACAAACTGATCGGCGGCGTATTCGGGCTCGCCTTTGTCGACGCATCCGGCCAAGACGAACACGGCACAGCAGACGATTTCGCCTCGCGCAACCGCTGGCATGGGAGGGGACTGTGACCTGACCCTTGCCGGACGTCCAGAAGCCTGCGACCCTGGAAAGCTGAAACCCCATCAATGACCGGGGGCTCTACGGATTGGGATGGAGTTCGAAATCGGAATCGCCTGCGGGCAGTGCGACACGTACAGCCCCATGAACACCTCGGCATGCCCGTCGTGCGGCCACGATTTGTCGCTCTTTTCCGCGAAATCGCCAACCAAGGGCTCTCCTTTGGGGACCACGCCGGGCGTGCTCCGGACGAGCCAAAGCGGCAGCAAGCTCGCCAGGCTCTCGATGGGCTCGGCCGGCGGCGGCGGCGCCGAAGAACGGTCGGGGCCGAGCAGCGAGCACAGAGGAGTTGTAGAACCACCCTCAGATACGCGAAACTCGGCCCCCTCGGGGGTCCGCCCCAAGGTCGAACCCGACACCCCTCACCCGTCCGACGAATCCCAAGTAGAAGAAAGTCCTTACGCCCGACTGTCGCAGGAGGAGCTCATGGAGCAGGCCCGCCACTACATATGCAAGTCGTGTTCGACCCCCGTC
>DATEMX010000156.1:0-13471 GCA_035275365.1 Polyangiaceae bacterium
CGACCACCTCCCCCGATTTCTCGACGAGCTGATCGAGGGCCTCCGCTACGCGTGCGAACCTGCGGACTCGTCGGGCGAGCGGACGTCGACGGCCGGCAAACACGGTCTTCAGCGGCTTCGCATCGGCTTCGACCTCGATTCGGTCGTGCGCGAGTACGGCATCTTGCAGCGTTGCATCATCGAGGTGGCGGACCACGATGGGGTCGTCATCGGCGTCAAGGAGCACCTCGTGCTCATCGAGGCTATCGTGGGTGGCATCGCCGACGCCGTGACGCAGTACTCCCGCCAGCGCGACGCCGAGCTTCACCGCCAGGCCAACGAACACTTTGCGTTCGTAGCGCACGAGCTCAGGAACCCGCTTTCGTCGGCGCAGCTAGCGCTCGGTGCTTTGCAGAGGAACGGCCGCCTCGCCCCAGACGCGATGTCGAGGGTCTTGGGGCGCGGCCTCGATAGGATGAGGGATCTCATCGAGAGTACGCTCAGCTTGGCCATCTCTACCGAAGGAACCGAGATCCGCAGGCAAGACGTGCATCTCTTCGCGCTCGTCAGCGATGCCGTGCTCGAGTCCGAAGCGGCGGCCCACGACAAAACGGTGGTGGTCAAGGTTTCACCCGACGACGGTTTGCGCGTCGAGGCCGACGACCGCCTTTTGCGATCGGCGCTCACCAATCTCATCGGCAACGCCGTCAAGTTCACCCACCGCGACGGGGTCGTGCACGTTCACTGGTCGGCGACCGACGATCGCGTGATCATCGACGTGGACGACGGGTGCGGCGGGTTGCCCGCTGGTGCCGCCGAAAAGATGTTCGCTCCTTTCGTCCAGGTGGGCCAGGATCGCAGCGGGTTCGGGCTCGGTCTCGCCATCGCGCGCCAGGCCGTGGTCGCGCACGGCGGGAACCTGCGCGTGCGGAACCACCCGGGCGAAGGCTGCACGCTGTCGATCGAGCTACCGCGCGCGACGCCCCCCCGCTAATTTTCGCGAATCATATCGCCCAAGAAGGAAAATTTGGAGCGCGTGTCGATCCGGCTCTAGCTGATTCGTCGCCCTCTCGGAAGCGAGGCACGACGCCGAGCTCGAAGCACAAAAATGAACTGCTCCTGCCAAAGTCTGCGGCGGCAGTGCTAGGAGGACAACATGCGCAAGCTCATCGTTTCAGAATTCCTTTCCCTCGATGGCGTGATCCAGGCCCCCGGCGGCCCTGACGAAGACACTGAGGGTGGCTTCAAGCACGGTGGCTGGACGATCCCCTACTGGCATGACGACATCGGCCTCGCGTTCGGCGCGTTCATGCAGGAGGTCGATGCGATCCTCCTCGGACGAAAGACATACGTCACTCATGCGAACGCGTTCGAGCCGATGAAGCCGGGCGATCCCTTCGGCGACATGATGAACGCTCCCGCCAAGTACGTCGTCTCGAAGACACTCGAAAAACCCATTTGGCGAAACACGACGATCATTCGCGATAACGTCGTCGAGGCGGTTCGCAAGCTCAAGGCTCTGCCCGGCAAGAACATCATTACGGACGGAAGCCACGTGCTCGTGCACACGCTGCTCGAGCACGACCTCGTCGATGAGCTTCATCTGCTGCTGTATCCGCTCATGTTGGGCGGCGGGAAGCGGCTCTTTCCAGAAGGAGCCTACGCGACCTTCAAGCTGAAGGCAGCGAGCCCTTATCCGAGCGGCGTCGTGGACCTCCATTACGAACGCAGCCGGTAAGTTGCAGATTTTGGCAGAGGACTATTGGCACTTGGGTGCTTGCGGTACGCACCGGGCGTCATGCTTGGCGGTGGCGGCGGTGGTGAGCACCGAGAGGTGGCGTTCGAGCCAACCGCTGCCCGCGAACGCCGAGGTGCTGGTGTCGTCGTTGACGAGGCTCACGCCGAGCGCAATCGGAGGGAAGGCGCGCAGCCGCACGAGCACGGCGCCGCGTGTTTCGCCGGGTTCGAGCACGAGGCGGCCCTTGGCTTCGATGGGGCCGCCGCCGGCCTCGTTGATTTGAACGTCGGTGAAGTGACAATAGCGTTCGACGTCGAGATCGAGCGACAGGCGCCGGAGCGGCAAGACCCTCGGCACCCAGCGGGGGATGGCTTCTTCGCTGGCGAGCACGTTGAGGGCAGGCAGCCCGTCTCGGAAGAGCGCCTGCACCTTGCCTCGAAAGTCGAGGTTCTGTCGCGCGTCGATGTGGATGGAGTGCACGTCGAAGTCGGCCCACCAGTCGGTGATCTCGCGCGGACCGGAAACGAGCGCGACGCGGCGTGCCGTTACCTTGCCGATCACGTCGGCCGTGCGATGTCCGTCGTCGTTCGAGATCAGACGAAGGTTGGCGTTCACGTCGCCGCGCACGCCCGTGGTTCCGACCTTGGCGGTCATCTGCGCGACTTTCAGATTGACCGGTCCCGCGAGCTCGGTGCCGTCTTTCGTCATGAACGCTTCCATCGAAGCGAGGGGCATTTCTGCTTGCCAACTCTTCGGCGCTCCGCCTTCGTTGCGCAGCTTCAAGCCGCGGGCGTCGAAGCGACCTTGCAGCGCTGCTTCGCTCCACGACGCAGCAACGCGTGCGCCCGCGGCGTCGGCGGTGAACTCGCCCCAACGAAAGGTGGCGCCTGCGAGGGTGCCGTCGAGCTTGCCCGAAGCAGGGCCCATCTTCGGCGTGGTGACGCTGCCGGTAAGGGAAAGATCCGTCACTTCCGACCAGGGGCAGGTGCCGGCGCCGCGCTCGGTTAGCCGAACGTCGCGCGCGTGGACGTTGCCCATGGCGAACGTCTCTGAGAACGCACCATCGGCTTCGATGGCGCCGCCCACGACGCGCGCGGTGTCGAGCGCCATGATGAACTCGCTCGCGGTGACGCGGGCCGTGCCGCCGAACGGCATGGGAGACGCGTACACGACGGCGCTCTCCAGGAGGACCTTCGGGAACTCGGTGACGACGCCTCCGGCGTTGGTTCGAAGCTCGAAGAGATCGGCCTTCGCGCGCGCGTTGGAAGAGGTGAACGACAAATCGCCTTGGGCACGCGACACCACCAGCCGATCGTCGCCGAAGCGCGCCTCCGATCGACCCGTCTTGGCGCGAGCGTGCCCCTCGAATCCGCCGCGCGCCGGCATGGTCAATTGGCCGCCGATCTCGGCGTCGCCTTCCCAGTGAATCTTGCCGGAGCCGACGCGCGTCCGATCGATGCTGGCGTCGATCTTGGCGAAAAGGGTTCCCTCGGGTTTCCAGCTCGCGCCGCCATGCGCGAAGGCGTGCCCTCGGTCGACTATCCATTTTCGCGAAGGGAGGGGCAGATCGTTCACCCAACGGAGGTCGTCCCACTCGACGCGGCGCACGTCGGCCTCGCCGCCCGTGAGCGTCCAATCTTCCGTCACGTCGGGGCTCGAGACGCCGACGCTCGCGCGGAAACCCGAAACGTCGGGTGCGGCGTAGCGGTTGTCGCCGATGGTCACCGCGGCGCGCGGGATCTCGACGCCGAGCAAGAGCCCCGACACGGTGGCAGGTCCTTCGGCGAAGGCCACGAGCTCGCCGTCGGCGCGCCCGTGGGCTCGCTCGGTGACGACGCCGAGGTGATGCGTGCGAAAGGCCGCCTTCGTGTTTTTCGTGATGCGACCGTGGTCGACGGCGGCGTCGACGTCGAGTGCTCCGCTGCCGTCTTCGAAGCGAACGGCCGGCGACGGCTCGAAGAGAAAATTGACGCCCTCCAAACTCGACACTTGACCCGAGAGCTTGATCCGCGCCGAGATGAAGCGAAATGGATCCATCCCGCTCGCCTTCTCGGTGTCGAAGTCGTCCACCTTGCAGTCGACCGACGCTTCGACGTCGCGAAGGAGGTCGTGCGGCCCCGTCGTGAGCATGCCGTGATGCAGCGTGAGCTCGGCCGGCCCGACCCATAAGCGCTTCGCGGGCCGCAGGCGAAAGGAGCCGCGCACCCGGCCTGCGCCTTGGTAGCGAAACATCTGCGCCCAGACTTCGCTGACGCTGGCGTCGACGTCCTCAATATAGACGGTCCACAGGTTGTAGTGCTCTTCGTCGAGCGGCGCCTCGGGCGGGCCGGAGACGCGCAACGGAGGGTCCTCGAAGCCGTCGATGGGCGGGTAGGCGCTCACATAGGGTATCGAGGTGGACTCGGGCCCTAGCCTGTGACGGAAGCGAAAGCGGACATTGCTGCCCCGCACCCGCGTGGCGTGGAACGTGCGACGGGCGAGATCGCGCAAGCGAATGGTGACGTCGGCCTCGGGCATCTCCAGGATGAACTGCACGTTGCGATCTTGCATCCAGATGCGAATGCCCTCGACGTGAACGACGCCTGGCCAAAATGTCCAAGCGCGATCGAAGTCGACTTTGGCCGAATCGGTCGATTCGAAGGCCTTTTGCACGCCGCCCAGCGCCAAGAACGCGTTGCCGAGCACCGGATAGGCAAGGGCCAACGCGAACGTCGCGACGGCGACGATGACGCGTGATCTCCGGGTTTTGAGCATTTTGGGGCAGCTAAATCAGTGTTCGTGTTTCGCGAACACTCTCCGCATCGAGCGAAGCGAGCCGCGCGGGGTGGGCCCGAGAGTCATGCTTGGTCATTTAGCTCCACTGCAACTTCAGGAGCGCGCGGCTGGCGATGACCCCGCCGATGGCGATCATGGCCCAGCCCATTCCGCGCACGGCGCGGTCGAGGTGCTCGGGGCGCATCCGATCGCGAAAGCGTTGTACGACCTTCACCAAGAAGAAGAACCACGCCATGATGCCCGCGCCGACGCCGAGCGAGAAAGGGATGGCATCGGTGGGCTTCATGCGAAGCAACGACGCGCCGTGGAGCGCCGTGACGACGGTAGTCCACGTCACGATGAACGTGGGGTTGAAGATGGCGATGGCGAAGCCGCGCGCCCAGCGTTTGCCCTGCAGGCTGTCGCGCACGCTGCGCGCCTCTTCCGGTTCCGCCTTCTTCTTGCGGACCACGAGGTAGACGCCGATCCCGATGACGAGGAGCGCACCGAGCACCCGCGCGACGATGACGAGCGCCGGAAATCGAAGCAGCGCTTCGGTGAGACCCCAAAAGGCGACGAGCGCGTACACTGCTTCGCCAACCGCCGCGCCGACGGCAATGTCGAGACCCTGGCGATTGCCGCGCTCGAGGGTGTTCTTGAGGACCAAGATTGAAGTCGGTCCCGCGACCGGGATTGAACCGAAGAAGCCCAACGCGAGACCCACCAGGAGCGTCAGCCACATCGCTTGAAGTTTGCCTCTCGAGATTGCCGACCTTGCACACTGCCAGGACCTATTCCCGGCGGCACGACGGCCGGTGCAGCGACCGTGCCCACGGGTTGGACCCCTACCGACGGTCAGACCAAAGCCGGGGGCTTGGGCGAACCACCACTCTGTAGTAGAAACGAAGCCGTGCCTGCCAAACGCATCGTCGTTACCGGGGGAAGCGGCTTTCTGGGGAGGCGTCTCGTTCGGCGGCTCGTCGCGCGCAAAGATTTGGTCACCGTGCTGTCGCGTTCGCCGCAGCGCGCGCGTGCTCTCCTGCCGGAGAACGTGAGGGTGGCCGGATACACGCCGAGCGAGCTGGGGCCGTGGGTTGACGAGCTGGCGCGCACCGACGCCGTCGTGAGTCTCGCGGGCGAGGCGGTGGTCGGCGTTCGATGGACCGACGCCAAGAAGAAGGAGTTCGAAGCGAGCCGCGTTGGCGCGAGCGAGACGCTCGTGCAGGCGTTCGAGAGCCTTCCCGAAGCGCGCAGACCGAAGGTGTTCGTCGGCGCGTCGGCCGTGGGGTTCTACGGGCCCCGCGGATCGGACGAACCGGTCGACGAGTCGACGTCGGCGGGCCGCGACTACTTGGCGCTGCTCACGCAAAAGTGGGAAGCGGCCGTTTCGAGCGCCGCGGCCCTCGGCATCCGCGTCGTCCACGCGCGCGTCGGCGTCGTGCTCGGCAAGGGCGGCGGTGCGCTCGAGAAAATGGCGAAGTCGTTTCGCATGCACGTTGGCGGCCCCATCGGCAACGGACGACAAGTCATGTCGTGGGTCCACATCGACGATGCTTGCGGTCTCATCTCGTTTGCCATCGACAACGAGGTCGCCCAAGGTCCCGTCAATCTCACGTCGCCCAACCCGGTGACGATGGACGAATTTGCCGAGGCCATCGGCATCATCTTGCACCGCAAGTCGTATCTGCGCGTGCCCGAAAGCGCCGTGCGGGCCCTTTTCGGCGAGGGTGCCGAGCCGCTCCTCACCGGGCAGCGCGTGCTGCCGCGCGCCGCCGAGAAATGGGGCTACGAGTTCGAATACCCCGAGCTGCTCCCCGCGCTCGAAGCGGTGCTCGGGCCGGAATGAAGCCTTGCTGGCGTCGCTCGATCTCGCCGTCCTCCGAGCGCTCTACGCGGACCAAGCCTCTTGCTCTTGGGTGATGTTTCTTCGGTGCGTCACCTTTCTCGGCTCGGGGTGGATGCTCCTCGCGCTCGTTTTCGTGCTGCTCTCGCCGCGCTGGCGGCTCGAGGCGACAGCCGGGCTTGCGACCGTGCTTGCGACGAGCCTCGCCGTAGCGTGGATCAAAATCTTGGCGGGGCGCGCGCGCCCGTGCCACGCGGTGGCGTGGGTACACGGGCTTGCCCTCGAGGTGCCGCGCGACTGCTCATTTCCGAGCGGGCACGCCGCAGGCAGTTTTGCATTTGCGTGCTTCGTGCTCACGCTGCACCGTCGCGCGGGGGTCGCCGCATTGGCCGTTGCCACCGCGGTCGCGATCTCGCGCGTCGCGCTAGGGGTGCACTATCCGACCGACGTCGTCGCGGGAGCCCTCTTCGGCGCCGTCATGGGGTTTTCGGGCGCTCAGCTTTACGGAGCGCGCACTCGTCGGCTTGAAGGTTGACGCGCGTCCCCATATTCATTTAGCCGCCGTCGCGTGCTTCGCCCACGCAGATACCGAAACCCTTGGGAATGGCGTTGTTGCCGCCCTGACAGGTAACGGGGCACTCGTTGTCGGCGCCGATGTGGCAAAGCTTGACGCACTCGTTGTTGTGCTTCGAGCAGAGCATGCCTTCGGCGCACCGGCGCGCTTCGTCGCAGGTTTCGCCTTGCTTGCCGACACCGGGTACGATGCACGTCGTGTCGCCCTCGTTGCCGGCGGCCGCGCACACCTCGCCGTCGGGGCACGGGTTCTGAGGCGCCAGGAGCGCGCAGTGATCGTTGGGCACGCAGACGGGCACTTTGACGTCGTCGCGCGTGGCGCCGACGACGCGCAGCGGGGCTTCTTGGTAAGAAGTGCCCGTGGGACAAGTGATCGGCGCGAGGCCACAAGAGAAAGGGCGACATTGCGCCTTGGCGTCGAGGTCGACGCACGCGAGCCCGGCGCCGCAATCGCTCGAGTCGGCGCATGTTTCGCCGTCGCCGCGGTGACCCGAAGGAGTGCATTCGGCGATGACCCCGGTGGGGCCCGGCTTGACGTAACAGGCCTTGGGGACTTCGGGCTCGTCGATCACACGCGGGCCGCTCGAAGCGTCGGCCTCCGCCACATCGTCGACCGAACCATCTCGGTTCGAGAGTGCCGGGCCACGGTCGGCGGCGTCGCCCCCGTCGGAGAGGGCGGCGCCGGCGTCGCTCGGCGCGTCGCCGGCTTCGCTCGCGGGATAAGTGTACGCGGCGTCGCCCGTGGGCGCAGCACCGCAAGCGCTGATGTTGCCGGGAAAGCAACCCGTGGTTCCGCAGAGCGCGTTGCGCGTGGGGCCGGCGTCGGGAACGCTGCCTTCGACGGGCAGCGGGCCGGCCGACGCGTCTTCGGCCTTCGAACCGGCGGAGCCGCCACCGCCACACGCGTTGTGCGAGCAGTCGGACGCGAGCCCGTCGCCGCTGGCGCCGCAGCCGGATGCGATGGAGCCGAGGCCGCCAAGGACGAGCAGCACGCCGACAATCGTGGGGTAGAGCGTTCGACGCATGAGGCAGACTGCCAATGTAGGAACTCTCGAAGGAAGCTTGCGGGTAGAGGAGTTACGTAAAACAGCCTAGCACATCGCGAACGGGCTCTACTTGACCTCGATATCGCGGACGACGGAGTTGCCCGCTTGGTCGAAGACCCGGATGGCGACGAGGTGGTTGCCAGGGCCGACGAGCGAGGCGACGTCGATGTCGAAGGCTTCGAGCGATTCGTCGAACACGCCGTCGACCGGAGCGAAGGGCCGCCACTCGTTCTTGCCGTCGATGGCGACGTCGATGCGCGCGATGGGACCGACGCCGTCGACGGCGTCGCCGCGCACGTGCCGGCCCTGCGCCGCGAGCGCGCGAAAGACCGGAGGCGTGTTGTCGACGATGACGACGGGCGACTCGAGGGAGTGCTTCATCGCTCGATCGGGAGGGTTGGCGTTTTCGTCGGTGGCCTCGACGCGCACCCGGTAGGGTCCCTCGGGCAACGACGCCGTTTCCCACTCGTATTCGGCCTTCGTGAGGAGGTCGTCGGGTCGGGTGAGGTCGCGGTAGGTCGTTTGGCCGTCGAGCCGATAGCTGAGCCGATAGCGGACGGCGTCGGCGTCGGGGTTGTCGATCTTCCACGTTACCTTGACCACGCTCGAGTGGCGCTCGGGCTCGCCCCCCGAGCTCGGAACGACGTTGTCTTTGACGGCAGGCGGTGTGTTCTTCGGTGCGGCATCGACGGCGGTGACGACCGCGCGCAGGTTGTCGGTCACGAAGGGGACGACGACTTGCGAGAGGACGGCGGCCGGATCGCGCGCGAAGCGAGCGCGCACCTGAACGAAGCGGGCGGGCGGGCTCGCGATCTTGCCGGGCACAGCGAGCCCGACGCTCCAGTCGCTCCACGTCTTGTCGGGCACCTGTGAGTTGCCGCTTCGCGTCGACAGGTCGACGGGGCCGGTGGCGCGCCAAATGAGTCGGCCGAAATGAGCCCTCAGCCCGGCGTCGAGCACCTTGCTCGTCCAGATGGCTTCGGGGCCTCCCACGCCCTTGATCTCGTGAAGCACGGCGGGATCGCTGCTGGCGATGAAGCGCTTGGGACCCACCATCAAGAGGACGCCGACCTGGCGTTCGTCGACATCAGCGACGAGCGTCGAGGTGTGGGCGTCGTCGACCGAATAGACGCGACCTTCGACGCCGGTGCCGACGTAGGGCTTGCCGTCGTCGCCGATGGCGAGCGAGACGAAGTGGGTGTCGTCGCGGCGAAAGAGCTTCTCGGGGCGCCCTTCGGCGTCGATCCGCGTGAGCGTACCCTTGCCGGGCTTGGGCCTGGCAGCCGAAACGGGAGCACCGGGCGCCTGACCACCGGCGGCGCGCTTCGGGATCTCCGGCAGCTCGCTGTATTCGTTGGAGATGGCATAGACGACGCCCTTGGGCCCCAAGGCGACGCCTTTCACGTCTTCGCCGGGAAAGTCGTAGAGCACGCTCGCGCGACCGGGGCCGGTGATCTTGTAGAGGATGGCCTTGCCGCTCGATCCCGCGTAGAGCGCGCCGTCGGGGCCGAGGGTGAGCGACACCAGGTGGGGTTCGTCGCTGTCGAAATAGACCTGCGCCGTGCCCGCGGCGTCGATGCGAAAGATCTTTCCTTGCGGGCCGGTGGCGGCAAATAAAGCGTTCTGCTTGGCGTCGAAGGCGAGCGCCCAGACGTGATCGGCGCCGTCGAGGTCGACGAACTTGGTCGCTTTGCTGCCTTCGATGCGGAGGATACGCCCGCTCGGAATCGTGCCCGCGAAGACGGCCTTGCCGAAGCCCGACGCGAGCGAAGTGACGGCGAGCTGGCCCGTGTCGCCGAAGGGTTTGACCTGTCCGCCGCTCGCCACGAAGAGACGCCCGGTGTTGCCCGTTCCGAGCAGCACGCTTCCGTCGCTCTGCACGAGGGCGCTCCAGATCGAGGTGGCCTCACCGAGCGCCAGCGTGCCGAGATCGAAGCCGGAGCGCACGCGACCGAGCGAATCGACGGTGGTGCCCTTGAGGTCACCTCCCGAGAGCTCGTCCAACGTGTTGAGCTCGAACGTTCGCGTACCGACCGCGTGCGCTGGCCTCGCGGCGAGAGCGAGCGAGAGGCCGGCGATCGAGAGAACGGCGAGAAGGAGCAGCGATGAGCGAATTCGCATGAGAAAAGGAGCCTATTGGAGCACGGTTCGCACGCGGACACGCACGCGATCTTTGCCCTCGAGTAGCCGGTGAATGGGGATGGCGGTTCGAACGTACGACACGAATGGCTCGGGCGCGGCGGTGTCGCTCGCCGGCCGCAGCGTGTCGAGCGCGCCGGGCGGGAGGCGGCTGGCGATCTGCCCTTTGAAGGCGACGCCGTGCTCGGCGAGCTTGATCGACGCGACGACGCTGTCGATGGGGTAGCTCTGGCGCGGCAAATTGGCGACGAGATCGGCGATGCTCTCGGGTGAGGGGAGCTCGGGCGTTTCGGCGTAGCCGGGCGACAGCTCGATGTCGACGTCTTTGTCGGCGAGCTCGCGCGGAACGGGCACCTCGATGATCTTCGTCTCTTCCGGGCCGGCGAAGGGAACGAGGTGAAGGCGCAGGCGCGCGGGACGGCCCGCGTCGACGACCTCCGTCAGCGCGTCGACGCCGCGGAGTCGAACGCTGTCGCGCGCGAAGCGCACGGCGATCTTCGTCGAGATGCGCTCGATGCGTGCCGGTTGCCAGGGGTTGTTGAGGAGGGCGCCCACGGCGCGCACGGCGCGCGAACGGCTCCAATCGTCCGAGTCGGGCGTGCCTCCAACAGCGACGCCCGCGTCTTCGAGCTTGATCGTGCCTTGCCCGGTGATGGCGATTTCGGTCGTCGCGCGCCAGCTCACGTCGCGGCGCTCCGACGTGGTCGCTTCGATGGCGCTTCCCACGGCGAGCGCCACGAACGAGGGCGACATGAACTTGTCGTGAGCAATGGTAAACGACCATTTCTTGTGTGGAGCGCCCTCGACGCCTTCGATATCGACGGTGGCGGGGAAGCTCGGCGCGACGCTCTTGGAGTCGACGACGATGGCGGCTTGGCGGTCGTTGACGAGCGCGCCGAGCGGGCGAACGGCTTCGCCGAGCTTGAAGCTGCGCTGCTGGCTCGCCAAGACCCAGAGCACGCGGCCTATGGCCGTGGGCATGGCGGAGACACCCGCGTTCATCATGGGGTGGCCGAAGGCCACGAGTTTGTCGCCTTCGACGCGCGTGACGGTGCCGAGCCCCATCGCGGACACGTCGCCTCGCACCATCTGCACGCCGATGGCGCCGCCGTTCACGTAGCGCAAAGGCGCGTCGGCCGCCGCCGTGTCGCCCGCGCCGCCGCCTTGAACGGGATCGAGCCCCAGAGGTTCGAGCAGATCGCGGGCGACCTTGGCCGCGCCGTCGGTGAGACCGCCGAGGAGGATGGGGGTGGAGACGGGCGTGAGCTTGGGGCCCTGATCGCCGGCGGTGACGAAGGCGCGCGAAGCGAGCTGGCGCGCATGCTCGCGGAGATCGTAGTTTTGGAAGTTGCCCTGGTAGTGACCGGGCTCGTCGCGATCGGGGCGTCTGCTCCGTGCGTCGGCGATGGGGGCCGGCATGGGCAAGGGTTTCATGATGGGGAGCGGGCGAGCCAGCTCGTCGAGCATCGATTGAATGGGCGTGACGCCGGCGATGGGCTCGGCGCCGAACGTCCATCCGTAGGCGTACGCGCCGATCATGCGCCCGTTGATGAAGACGGGGCTTCCGCTCATCCCGGCGACGACCTTGGCGACTTCGAGGCGAGGGTGCGCGGTCTTGATGAGGACCAGGTCTTGGTGGGGGCGAAACTGCTTGATGACACCGAGGACCTCGACGTCGAAGCGCTCGGGCTCGGTGCCGCGGAAGACCGTGAGGCCGTAGCCTTTCATTCCGGTCTTGATCTCGGATACCGGCATGGTCGCTTCGGATCCGGCCGGAACGGCCCGCGCCAGCTTGAGCGTGAGCGGGACCGAAGCGAGGAGCCCGAGCGAGGCAAAAAGCGGGATGATCGAGAGGGAACGCAAGGTGCCTACACTACTGCCGCCGATTTCTCCGTGCCAGAACGATCATCGGATTTCGCCTGGCCCGTCGAGCAGGTTTGCTCGCCACCGCTGTGCCCGGCATACTGCGCCGCACCATGCATGCCATCTGGTTCATGCTGACGGCGTTGGCCGTCCTCGCCATTGCCTATCGTTATTATTCTGCCTTCATTGCAGCCAAGATTCTGGCGCTCTCGCCCGAGCGAGTCACCCCCGCCCACGCGCTCAAAGACGGCAACAATTACCACCCGACCAACCGCTGGGTGCTCTTCGGCCATCATTTCGCCGCCATCACCGGCGCGGGCCCGCTGGTGGGCCCCGTGTTGGCGGCCCAGTTCGGGTTCCTACCCGGCTATAGCTGGATTCTCTTCGGCGTCGTGTTCGGTGGCGCCGTCCACGACTTCGTCATTCTGGTGTCGTCCGTTCGGCGTCGCGGAAAGTCGCTCGCCGAGATCGCCCACGAAGAGCTCGGTCCCGTCCTCGGCGTGGTGACGGGCCTCGCGATCCTCTTCGTCATCGTGATTGCACTCGCCGGGCTCGGAACGGTGGTCGTCGGAGCGCTGGCTGAATCGGCATGGGGTGTCTTTACCATCGGAACGTCGATCCCCATCGCGCTCGGTATGGGGCTCTACATCTACCGCGTGCGCGGCGGGAGCCTGCGCGGCATCCGCGAGGCCACGGCCGTCGGCGTGGTTCTCCTCATGTTGGCGCTCGTCTTCGGTAAGACCGTGCAAGACGGCCCGCTTGGCGAGCATTTTCGCCTCTCGCCGAAGACGCTGACCTATTGCATCGCTGCCTATGGCTTTGCGGCGAGCGTGCTGCCGGTGTGGATGCTGCTCTGTCCGCGCGACTACCTGTCGAGTTACCTCAAGATCGGCACCATCGGGCTGCTCGTAGTCGGCATCATCCTCGTCAATCCCGTCATCGAGATGCCGCTCGTCAACACGGTGAGCGCGAAGGCCATCGAGGTCGGTGGCGAAACGTTCACGCCGATCGTGAAGGGGCAGCTCTTTCCCTTCGTGTTCATCACCATCGCGTGCGGCGCCATCAGCGGGTTTCACGCGCTCGTAGCGAGCGGCACGACGCCCAAGATGATCGACAAGGAGACCGACTGCCGAGGTATCGGCTACGGCGCGATGCTCATGGAGGGCCTAGTCGGCATCACCGCGCTCCTTGCCGCCACTTCGCTTCCGCCGAGCGACTACTTCGCGATCAATACCGATCCGGCCATCGCCATCGTCGCGCCCCAGGGGGGCCACGGGTTGGCGCGGAGCGCTGCCGAGCTCGAGGCGCTCGGCGCCGCGCTCTCCCCGGCCGATCGCAGGCGCTTGGATCTCGAAGACGGTCAGCCCGCGTCGTCGCTCGCCGGCAAGACCGTCAAGGCCAGCGTGGCGCTGCACCTCTCCAATCGCGCGCTCGCGGCGCTGGGCTACCACGTCGACGCCGCTGCAGAGAACGCCACCGAGCTCACCGATGGCGACTTTCTGCGGCTCGGTATCCGCGTGACCGATCTTCCTCTCC
>DATEMX010000157.1:0-14202 GCA_035275365.1 Polyangiaceae bacterium
TTCAAGGGCTCTCGACCATCAACGTTCGGTTGAAGCTCAACTACAGCGCGTCCAACGCGCTCGCCGACATCACGGCGCGCGTGAATCAAGTTCGCGCCGATCTGCCGCCGGAGGCCGAGGTCCCAGCCATCAACATCGAGCCATCGGACTCGGTGCTGGCCGCCATGTACCTGAGCTTCGGTTCCAATATTCTCGAGGAGAACCAGGTCACCGACTACCTCATCCGCGTCGTGCAGCCGCGCCTTTCGGCGATCGCGGGCGTGCAGCGGGCCGATATCTTGGGCGGTCGCACCTTCGCCATTCGCGCGTGGCTCAAGCCCGATCGCATGGCCGCGCTCAACGTCAGCCCCGCGCAGGTACGACAAGCGCTCGGCGCCAACAATTACCTGTCGGCCGTGGGCCAAACCAAGGGTCACCTCGTTCAGCTAAACCTCACGGCGACCACCGATCTGCACACCGTCGACGAGTTCCGGCGGCTCGTGGTGCGCCAGCAGAACGGCACGCTCGTGCGACTCGAGGACATCGCCGACGTCGTGCTAGGAGCGGATACCTACGAGCAAGAGGTCCGCTTCTCCGGCAAGAAGGCCGTGTTCATGGGCGTTTGGGTGCTGCCGAACGCCAACTCGCTCGACGTCATCGGTCGCGTGCGCAAAGAGATCGAAGCCGTCAAGCGCGAGCTGCCGAGCGGCATGGAGGGGAGCATCGCCTTCGACTCCACGAAGTACATCAACAGCGCGATCGACGAGGTCGTGCACACCCTCTTGGAGACGGTGCTCATCGTCATCGTCGTGATCTTCCTGTTCCTCGGATCGCTGCGGACGGTGCTAGTGCCGCTCGTGGCGATCCCGGTGTCGCTCATCGGAGCGGTGTTTTTGATGCAAGCGTTCGGCTTCACCTTGAATCTGCTGACGCTCCTCGCCGTCGTCTTGTCGGTCGGATTGGTGGTCGACGACGCCATCGTCGTCGTCGAAAACGTGGAGAGAAACATCCGCGAAGGAAAGACGCCGCTCGAGGCGTCGTTCTTGGGGGCGCGCGAGCTCGTCGGGCCGATCATCGCGATGACCATCACGCTCGCCGCCGTCTATGCGCCCATCGGTCTCCAGGGTGGTCTCACGGGTTCGTTGTTCCGCGAGTTCGCCTTCACCTTGGCAGGCGCGGTCTTCATCTCGGGCATCGTCGCGTTGACCCTTTCGCCGATGATGTCGTCGCGACTCTTGAAGAGCGAGAGCCACCAGGGCATCTTGCACCGGCTCATCGACCGGGGTTTCGAGTTCGTGAAGCGCACCTACGCGCGCGGGCTCGACTGGACGCTGCGCTCGAGGCCCGCCGTGTACGCGGCGTGGATCGTTCTCACGCTGCTCATCGCTCCGATGTACATGTTCTCCGCGGCAGAGCTCGCTCCGAACGAGGACCAGGGAGTGGTCTTCGGAGCCATCGACGTGCCGCCCAACGCGACGCTCGAACAGCTGATGCCTTACACCGAGGCCATCAACGAGCACTTTCAATCGACGCCCGAGTTCGATCACAGCTTCCAAATCACGTTCCCGACGGCCGGCTTCGGGGGGATGCTGGTCAAGCCCTGGGAGGAGCGCAAGAGGAGCATCTTCCCCATCCAAGAGGAGGTGCAGGGCAAGCTTTCCCACATCGCCGGCGTGCGGGCGCCGGCGTTCTTGCCGGCCGCGTTGCCCAGCGCGGGCACGTTCCCCGTGGAGTTCGTGATCGCCTCCACCGAGAGCCACGAGCGCCTCCTCGAGTTTGCCGGCAAGCTGGTGGCGGAGGCCGTCAAGAGCGGACAATTCGCGTTTCCGCCTTTCACCGACGTGAAGATCGACCAGGCCAAGTCCGAGATCGTGATCGATCGCGACAAGGTCGGTTCGATGGGCATCAGCATGCAGCAGGTCGGGGCCGATTTGTCTTCGATGCTGGGCGGCAACTTCGTCAACCGCTTCAACCTCGATGGGCGCAGCTACAAGGTCATCCCGCAGATCGAACGCGCCGGCCGGCTCACGGTCGAGCAGCTCAAGGATATTTATGTATCGGGGCCGGGCGGTCAGCTCATGCCGCTCAGCGCGATAGCAACGATGCGCAGCAGCGTCGAACCGCGCACGCTGAACCGGTTTCAGCAGCTCAACGCCGTCAAGATCTCCGGCCTCGCGCCGCGCGGTCTCGACGCGGGCCTCAAGGTGCTCGAAGACGCGGCCGCGAAGATCCTTCCGCCGGGATACCGCGTCGACTATACGGGCGAGTCGCGACAACTGCGCCAAGAGTCGGGCAAGTTTCTCCCGGCGATGGGCCTCGCGCTCTTGCTCATTTTCTTGGTGCTCGCGGCGCAGTTCAATTCGTTCCGCGATCCCTTCGTCATCCTCGCGGGCTCGGTGCCGCTCGCGCTCTTCGGCGCGATGATCTTCACGTTCCTCAAGTTTGCAGGCCCGCCCGGCATGCATTTCAAGCTGACCGAAGGTTGGACGACCACCCTCAACATCTATTCGCAGGTAGGCCTCGTCACGCTCGTGGGGCTCGTGTCGAAGAACGGCATTCTCATCGTCGAGTTCGCCAATGCCCAACAAGAGAAGGGCCTGAGCAAGATCGACGCGGTCCGCGCGGCCGCGACGACGCGCCTTCGTCCGATCCTGATGACCACGGTGGCCACGGTGGTCGGCCACTTTCCGCTCACCCTGGTCACCGGCGCCGGCGCCGTGGCGCGCAACTCGATTGGGGTGGTCTTGGTGGGCGGTATGAGCATCGGTACGCTCTTTACGCTGTTCATCATCCCTTCGGTGTACGTCCTCTTGGCGAAGGACCATCGCGCCGACCGAGCGAGGAATGCCGAACGAGCGCCGGCCGAGTCCGTCGTCTCCGAAGCCGTCGTCTCGTCGTAGCTCGAACGAACGCGCCGATCGACGCCGGCCACGCGTCCGCGGGCGCGCCAGCTCGGTCCGTGGCTAAACAGATCGAAGCGGCGCGTCGTGAGTACTTTCGACGATGGCGCGGGCGAGGCGGACGGCGCTCTCGGGGGCGCAACCTTCGGCCTTGTTGTTGATGAGGATGAATACGGAAACGCCGTGTAAATTGGCACGTTCGGCCATCGCGGCGATGCTCGAACGCGCCCGTAGGTCTTCGTCGACGACGCGATCGAACGGCGCGTAGCGATCGCGGGCCTCTTCGTAGGCGTCGCCGGCGCGCAAGAGCCAACGCACGACGAGGGGTCGGCGCGCTGGGGGCGGTACACGCCGCACTTGCGCGACGAGCGGAGGCATCCCCGGCCAGATATTGTGGCAATGGGTGGCGCCGGCGTCGGTGATGGCCGCCACGTAGGACGGCGTGAAGAGCTCCACGTTGCGTAGCTCGACGGCGTAAACGACGCCCTTTGGCAAGCGAATGAGAAACGAGTGGAGGCGTTCTGCGAAGGCTCCCGGGGCCTCGTTGACGTCTTGCGGCGGAAACTGAAAGAGCAGCACGCCGAGCTTCGCGCCGAGGCCTTCGAGCAGGGGAGCAACGACGGCGTCAATCGCGTAGGCGGGGTCCAGAAAGAGCGCGTTCACTCGCTCGCGCTTTTTTCCGTAGCGCGGGTGTGCGGGAAAACGGCGGACCGTGCAGTCTTCGTGGGCCTTCACGACGAAGCGAAAATCATCGGGCGTTTGGGCCGCGAACGTCGCGAAGGCGTCTCGCGGCAGCGGCTCGTAGTAGGTTCGATCGATCTCGACGGTGCGCAGCACGGGATGTCTGGCGTAGGCGGTCAATCCGATGTCCGCCAGCTGGTTGGGCGAAGGCTTGCCGCCGTAGACGATGCCGGTCCAACCGGGAAACGACCACGACATCGTGCCTAGGCGGATGCCGCGCGATAGCTTCGTTCCGAGGCTCACTTGCTCCGGGGTAGCGGCGAACGGCTCGATTTCCTTGGGTGGAAGCTCGAAGAGGTCGGGTTGTCGGTGGCCCGTCATCTCGGCGTTCTAGCCTGTAGGACCGCTGGTCGCGATGCAAGCGAACCGTTCGTTCACCGAGTCGCCGAGCTACCTGCAACCAGGCCCTTTTCTGCGCGCGCGCGACGGGTTATCTGTCGTTTCCAGAGCGGCGCATGTCGCACAAGGAGCGTACGACGATGGCAAAAGGCCAAGAGAAGCCCAAGAAGAACAACAAGCCCAAGCTCTCGACGAAGGAAAAGCAGGCCAAGAAGAAAGAAAAGAAGAACAAGTAGCCCGCGAACCGTGCCGGCTTGGAGCGGCCGAGATCTTGGTGTCGCTCCAGGCCGCGCGGTTCTGGTTCACCTCTTGCGTTGCTTGCGCGGCCAAGAAAGCGCGAGGAGCACCGGCAAGGACGCGACAGCGAGAAATTTCACAGGCCTCGGCAATCGCGTGAAGCCGAGCGCCACGAGTAATCCGATGCCCACGAGCCACCAGTTGACGGCTCGCCCCCCGTAGGCCGGCAGCGCGATCCAGAGGGCCACCATGATGAACCCCACGCGAGCACAAGCGGCTCGGGTCTCGTGCGCGCCGAGATCGAACCAGGTGAGCAACGCCGCCGTCCCCAAGAGGGCGACGGCAATGATTCCTATGGCGATGCGCCGCACGCCTTCATTATCGCGCGGCGCCGGTGATCGGGCAACCCGTCGCGCCTCGCAAAGAGGGCAAAATGGTCGAGCTCCAGGCGCCGGTATTGGTTGGGTCTACTACCGAACCAAGCACTCGTAACTTGTCCTTCGCGCGACTGTTTGCTCTAAGAGGTCAAGGGGCCTGCTTGGACAAGCTTTCACCAGGAAACGCGCTGCGTGACGAAATTGGCGCGAGCATGCGCGCGGCGGTGCCAGCGGTCGTCCTCGAGAACACGCGCGACGGCGTTTGGCTCATCGACGCCGACCTTCGAACGGTCCTCATGAACGCGCCGCTGGCGAGCCTCCTCGGCTACGAGACCGATGAAGTCGTCGGGCGAGCGGTCTCGTCGCTCACCGACGATGAGGGGCGGCTCGTGTGCCAGCGAGCTCTCGCAGAGGCCGTTGCCTCCGACGTCGCCGAGCCCAGCGAGCTTCGGCTCACACACAAGAGCGGCGCGCTCTTGCCGACGCTCTTGGCGCTCGGCCCCGTCGTCGGTGGCGACGGCCTACGGATGGGTCTGCTCGCCTTCGCGACCCTCTCCACCAAAGACACGCTGACGAGTCTGCACAACCGAAGGCACATCGAAGAGCGGCTGGTCGCGGAGATCAGCCGATGCCAGCGGTATCACCGAAGGTTTTGCCTCCTCATGGTAGGTCTCGACAATCTCGAGACGATCAACGACCGATGGGGCCGCGCGACGGGAGACGAGCTCATACGGCGAACCGCTCGAACCCTCCAAGCGAAGCCTCTCGAAGGCGTTGGCGTCGTTCGCGTCTCCGATGAGCTCGCTCGCTACCGCGGCGGTACGTTCGTCGTCGTCGCTACCGAGACCGGTCTCGAAGGCGGAGCCGTCCTGGCGCAACGCGTCTTGGTCCGACTGCGCGACGTCGTCGTCACCACGTCGAGCGGCGAGCCCGTTTCACCGGCGGTCAGCGTCGGCGTGGCCAGCTTTCCCCTGCACGCAAAGGATCAAGCGACCCTCTTCGCGGCAGCCGGACAGGCCATGCTGGCCGCGAGGACGGCGGGTGGTTCGCGGGTATGCTTGGCCGACAAGCTCGCGCGCGCCGGCTCCGTTCTCGTCGTCGACGCCAACGAGCGCTCGCGCGAGACGATCTCCGCGGGACTCGAGTCGCATGGCTACGTCACGCTGGCGAAGGCCAGCGAAGGCGACGCCCTCGACGAGCTTCGTTCCGGTAAGTTCAGCCCCGACATCATTCTCATCGACGCAACCGAAGGCATGGCCGGCGAAGCGCTCGCGCGGCTCTGCGTGTGCGCCAAGGTAGCCAAGATCGACGTGGTTCTTTTGTCAGAATCTCCTCGACAGATCTCTGGGTCCGTCCGAGCAGCGCTGAGAAATCCGCAAGTCGTCGCGAAATCGGCAAATATGCCGGAGCTCCTCGCCGTCGTGGGGGACCTCCGGCAGGGCAAGGAGCCACCCAGTCAGGAAGACGTTCCAGCAGTCCTCCGAACGACATGATCAGGCAGAAAGGGCTTCTTTGTCTGCGCGAAATGACGAGGGTCCCGGGTAGCCTCCCCGCAGCCGTGGCGAGGCCGCTCGCCGAAGTTGTGAAAGGGGGACCGGCGGCTCTACGTCGCAACGAGCCACTCGGTGGAATCGACGCGTTTCAATCCTCGATCCTGATCGAGAACGAGGGGGACCCGGGTCGGCCTTGAAAATCGTCGTCGCCTATTTCGATCCGGTGCAGTAGACGTTGATCTGGTCGATGAGGATGCTCTCGGCCTTGCCCAGCTTGTCGGCGTCAGCTTCGAGTTTCTTCGACTGAGCCTCGACGGCCTTTGCCTTGCTGGGATCTTTCGAGTCCTTTTGGGCGGTCGCGAGGTCATGGACGATCTTGGCAAGAGAGTTGAGCGAACCAGAGTAATCGGTGCGAAATCCCACGAGCTTTTCGTCTTTCAACTCGACGGCGGCAAGCGTCTTGGCTTCGCTCTCGACCTTGGCTGCGCCTTGCTCGAGCTCCTTTGGGTCATCGCTGTCGAGCTTCAGGGCGTTGATGACGTTTTGCGACTGGTTGGCGCGCTCGATGAACGCATTGCATTGATCGATCTTGCTCTTGCCACAGCCCGGAAGGAGCGAGAGAGCGAAGACCGCGACGGTGAGGATAGGGGCGTATTTCATGATCCGGCCAGTCAAGACGCATGGCGAATCCGAGGCAAGCACAAACAGCGCTTCTCGAGAAACTGCGCGCCCTGCGCGGTTCTTTTTTTGCGCAGCTTCAACGGCCGCTGGGTTCGGCGTTCGCGAGTGCGGTTGTGCCGCCAAGGTTTCGGCGGGGGCGGTACGGCGATCGCGGCGGTCCTGGCTTCGCCCGGTGGCGTCCACTATCCTTGGTTCATGTGCAAGGGGCACGACCCTTGAGAGAAAGGCGCATGATCAAGCTCGCCGCCAACCTCACCTTCCTCTTCAACGAAGTCGAATTCCTCGGTCGCTTCGAGGCCGCCGCGCGCGCCGGCTTTCGCGGCGTCGAGTACCTCTTCCCCTATGCGTACGAAAAGCGCGCGTTGGTCGAGCACCTCGGCGTGCATGATCTCACGCAAGTCCTCTTCAATCTGCCCCCCGGCGATTTCGCCGCGGGAGAGCGCGGGATCGCGTGCCTCCCCGATCGGGTGGGGGAGTTTCAAGACGGCGTCGGAATGGCACTCGACTACGCCAAGGCGCTCGGCTGCCGGCAGCTCAACTGCCTCGCGGGAATTCTCGGGGGCAACCCGGAAGCGGCGCACCGCACGCTCGTCGACAATTTGAAGTTCGCCAGCCGAGAGCTCGGCCTCGCCGGCATTCGCCTCAACATCGAGCCCATCAACACGCGCGACATCCCCGGCTTCTTTCTACGGAGAACCGAGCAAGCGCTGCGCATCATCGACGAGGTCGGCGCGAGCAACCTGTTCTTGCAATACGACATCTATCACATGCAAATCATGGAGGGCGACCTCGCGGCCACGCTCGAGAGGAGCATCGGCAAGGTGGCGCACGTCCAGCTGGCCGACAATCCAGGTCGCCACGAGCCAGGCACGGGAGAGATCAACTACCCCTTCTTGTTTCGGAGACTCCGCGAGCTCGGCTACGACGGTTGGATAGGGTGCGAGTACAAGCCGTCGTCGTCGACCGCTGCGAGCCTGTCGTGGATCGACGCCTATCGAGATAGCCTGGGCGGCTGACGAGAAAGACACGAGCGCCCGAACTTGTAGAACCCCTTGGATGGCCCCGGTTCGTGTCCGTCGCGGGCGGCCCGAACGAGAGGTTGCACTCCGTCGTCGGCGTTGGTACCTGGGGGTGAAACAGGCTAGAACGCAGGTTCCCGCGAATGTCTCTCCCTAGTTTTCGTCTTACGCACCTTCGTCAGCTCGAAGCCGAGACCATCCACATCATCCGTGAGGTAGCCGCCGAGTTTCAGAACCCGGTGATGCTCTACTCGATCGGGAAGGACTCGGCTTGCATGGTCCGCCTCGCGCAGAAGGCCTTCTCCCCGGCCTCCCTGCCGTTTTCGCTCCTGCACATCGACACGACCTGGAAATTTCGCGACATGTACACTTTTCGCGATCGGTTCGTGGCGGAGAACAAGCTCGAGCTCCGGACGTACACCAACGCCGAAGGCGTGAAGCAGAACATCAACCCCTTCGACCACACGAGCCAGAAATACACGACCATCATGAAGACCCAGGCGCTCTTGCAGGCGCTTCGGGCCGGCGGCTACGACGCCGCCTTCGGTGGTGCTCGCCGCGACGAGGAAAAGTCACGCGCCAAGGAGCGCGTGTATTCCTTTCGCGACGCCGAAGGGCAATGGGATCCCAAAAACCAACGCCCCGAGCTGTGGAACCTCTACAACGGTCGCATCGACGCGGGTGAGAGCATCCGCGTATTTCCGCTCTCCAATTGGACCGAGCTCGACGTTTGGCAGTACATCTGGCTCGAGGGCATTCCCATCGTACCGCTTTACTTCGCCGCCAACCGCCCCGTCGTCAATCGTGGGGGCACGCTGGTGATGGTCGACGACGACCGGATGCGTCTTCGCCCAGGCGAAGTGCCGGAGCACAAAATGGTGCGTTTTCGCACGCTCGGCTGCTATCCGCTCTCGGGCGCCGTCGAATCCACGGCGACGACCCTGCCCGAGATCATCAAAGAGATGCTGCTCGCCAAGAGCTCCGAGCGACAAGGCCGGCTGATCGACCACGACGAAGAAGGATCGATGGAGCTGAAGAAGCGCGAAGGCTATTTCTGATGGCTCCCGAAACCAAAGAAATCGAAAAAGACATCGAGGGCTACCTCGCCCGCCACGAGCGAAAGGAGCTCGTGCGCTTCGTAACGGTGGGTTCGGTCGACGACGGCAAGTCGACGCTCATCGGCCGTCTGCTCCACGATTCGGTGGGCATCTACGAAGACCAAATGGCAGCCGTCAAAAAGGCGTCGACCAAGACCGACGAAGAGATCGACTTTTCACTTTTCACCGACGGCCTCAAGGCCGAGCGCGAGCAGGGCATCACCATCGACGTGGCCTACCGGTATTTCTCCACCGAGACGCGCAAGTTCATCATCGCCGACACGCCGGGCCACGTGCAATACACGCGCAACATGGCGACGGGCGCGTCGACGGCCGACGTCGCGATCATCTTGCTGGATTCGCGCCTCGGCGTTTTGCCGCAAAGCCGCAGGCACGCGTACATCGCCTCGATGCTCGGCATCGGCCAGCTCATCGTCGCCGTCAACAAGATGGACCTCGTCGACTACGCCGAAGGTATTTTCGACAAATACCGCATGGAGTTCGGCGCCTTCGTGAGCCGCCTCAAGTTTGCGGGCGTTCACTACTTGCCCATCAGCGCGAAGAAGGGCGACAACGTCGTCACCAGGAGCGCGAAGACGCCGTGGTACGCGGGCGGTACGCTCCTCGAGCTACTCGAGACGGTCCCCGTCGCGCGCGATCGAACGGCAGAGGCCCTTCGCTACCCCGTGCAGTCGGTCATCCGCCCGCACCTCGACTACCGCGGCTTCGCCGGGCAGCTCGCGTCGGGCGTCGTTCGCAAAGGCGAGACGGTGGTGATCCTGCCCTCGGGCAAAAAGTCGGTCGTCAAATCGATCGACACTCACGACGGCTCTTTGGAGTCGGCCTTCGCGCCGCAATCGGTCACGCTCCGCCTCGAAGACGAGGTCGACGTCAGCCGCGGCGACATGATCGTGCGCGACGGCGATCTACCGCGCGTCGCGCGCCGCTTCGACGCCATGATGGTGTGGCTGAGCGAGCGCGCCTTCGATCCCCAGCGCGCGCTCTTGCTCAAGCACACGGCGCGCGTCGTGCCTGCTCGCGTCGAGCGCGTGCAACATCGCATCGACTTGGAGACGCTCGACCATGCGCCCTCGCCGGGCCTCGTGCTCAACGACATCGCGCGGGTCACTCTCCGCTGCAATCGGCCGATTTTCTGCGACGCCTATGACGCCAATCGCGTGACGGGGGCCTTCATCCTCATCGACGCCCTTTCGAACGACACGGTCGCGGCCGGGATGATCTTGGCCGCCGAATCCGGCGATGCGGGCGCTTCGGGGGGCGAGGCTCGCGGTCCCGTTACCGCAGAAGAACGGCGCGAACGCCTGGGTCAGAGCGGCGCCGTTCTCTTCGTCGGCGAAGGGCACGCGCTCGGCAAGCAGGTGGAGCGCATCCTCTTCGGGCAGGGGCTCGTGGCGATGTCGGTCGACGCGAGCGAACTATCGGAAGAGGGCCTTCGCGAGGTGGCCGCCCGCTGCGCCTCGCTCGGCATCGCAGTCATCGTGAGCGGTGCCCGCGACGAAACGATGACGGCCATTGCCGAGAAGGTCGGCTCCGGGGCGGTGGCCCGGCGCGAAGCCTCGGCTCCCGCCGAAGAGCTCGCGCGGGCGCTCGGGAGCCTCTGTCTCGGTTCGACCGCGTAGGAGCGCGAGCTCGGCTCAGCACGCGTGACTTGTGACGCGTGGCGCGGAGAAAACGGAGACTTGTGGCCGGCGGGAAAAGCTCCGCTCAGTTCCAGGTGGCGACGAAGTACTGCACGTTGTCGCGGTCGCGCGTGTTCCAGACTTCGCCCACCGACTTGGTTCCTTGGCTCTGGGCCGCGCCGATGCTGCCGCCCCAGCACTTGGGGTATTTGCCACGGTAGAGGAGACCATCGACGATCACGACCACGTGACCGTTCGCCCGCTTCGGGTTGTGTTCGCCCGATTTGAGCCCCGCGACGACGAATCGGTTTTGCTTCACGAGCTGCATGACTTCGGGGATGGTCTCGACTCGGGTGAAGTTCTTTCGGAAGTAGTCGACAAGCGCGTCGGCCGTGCCCGTGAGCGGGTGCCCCAGGTCCGAGACGACCTTCTTCAGGAAGCCGGAGCAGTCGTTGCTGGCAACGGCATATGCACTGGTGAGCGCGGCCTGTAGTTTGGGATCAGTAGCCATGTATCGTCTCCTCCTACCAAATTCCGACCATCGCGAGCGCGATGGGTCCCATACTGACTAGCAGGGGCGGGGCCGCAAATAGATAAACCGCCCCGAGGGCGCCGGCGAACCGACCGGAAACCAGAGAACCCGCTGCTGACTCCACCCGCGCCACGACGGAGAAAAGCGTTCGCTTCATCGTGATGCCTTGGAGGCCGAAATAGACGAAGAGCACCGGCCCTCCGAGCGCCAGCAACTGAAAGAGAATCTTGAGGAATCCGGCCTCGTTCAGGGGCGTGGCGACTTGATGCGCAGCGGCGCGATCGAACATGGTTTGACTCCGCTTCGAGCGAGGACCCGTGACGGTCCATCGATTAGACCCGAACCGCACGTTTCTTGAGCAATTAATCTTCGCGAAAGCCGCGCAAGTTCGCGTACGAAGAGAGAGTTTCGCGATTTTCAAACCCGCTTCGCGCGAGCCAGGCGTGCCCGTGCGGGTGGGGGACGCGGGAGCCCGAAAAAGCCACCCGCGCTGGATATGATCCGATTGCGGTGCGAGCGGTGTCGACACTGCTCGAAGCGCATGGGCGACGGCACGGCCGCCGGCTGATAGGATGAGCGGATGTGTCTGCTGTCCACTGCGCTCACGATCGCCATTCACCTCGCGTGTCTCATCGGCTTTTGGGTGCCGCTCACATGGGAGCTCTTCGTGCTGGCGGGCCTCGGCTATTTGGTGCGCATGTGGGCCATCACGGCCGGTTACCACCGCTACTTCGCTCACCGATCGTTCAAGACGAGCCGGGTGTTCCAGTTCATCCTCGCTTTCTTGGGCACGTCGGCGATGCAGAACGGCCCGCTTTGGTGGGCAAGCTGGCACCGTCGCCATCACAAGTACTCCGACGGTCCCGACGACGCTCACTCGCCCGTGCAGGGCGGCTTCTGGCATGCGCACATCGGATGGTTCCTCGACGGCAGCCACGACTTTCCCGATCTTTCCAATGTTCGCGATCTGTCGCGCTACCCGGAGATCGTCTTTCTCGATCGGCACAAGTGGTCGCCCATCGTCGCCTACGCGGCCATTTGCTTCTTCGTAGGGGGCTTTGCGGGGTTCGTTTGGGGTTTCTTGATCAGCACGATTGCCGTGCTGCAGGCCACGATGCTCATCAATTCGCTCGCGCACGTGTGGGGCACGCGTCGCTACGCGACAACCGACGCGTCTCGCAACAACGGCTTTTTGGCGATCCTCGCGCTGGGTGAAGGATGGCACAACAACCATCACCACTGCATGAGCTCGGCGCGCCAGGGCTTTTTCTGGTGGGAGATCGACGTGACGTACTACGTGCTCAAGGGCCTCGAGGCGCTTGGCGTCGTTTGGGACGTACGGGTTCCCAGCAAGGCGGCGCTCGAGAGCGCGTGATCCGTGCCCGTTGCGCGGTCCGGCTTTTTTCTCTCTCGAAGGCGCAGAGCCATCGATGCGTCGAGCCTTTGTGTCGCTTGGCACTCGCGCTAGCCTGACGGGCGATGAGCGCTCCGCCACGCGATCCCGCGGAAGAAAATCGCATACTGCGGCAGCGTATCTCGGAGCTCGAGGGAGCTCTCGAGAAGCACTCCGACCCTATTTTGAAGGCGCTCGCGGCGCACGCGCCCGTCTACCTCGACGTGGTGACGCTCGAAGGTCGATTCCTCGCTACAGGTCGACCGAGCGAGGCTTTCGGCTCCGTCGTCAGCCGGAGTATCTACGAGTTTGCCGAGCCGGAGGGTCACGACGTGATGCGGCGAGCGCTCGAGCAGGCGGCCGCAACGGGAGCGCCGGTCGTCTTCGAATCGCGCGGGTACGGCGAAGATGGCGTGCCGGGGCACTCGTACCTGGTGCGCGTCATTCCGCTCATGGACGGCGGCCGCGCGACGGCCCTCATGGTGGTGCCCATCGACATCACCGAGCGCGTTCGACTCGAACGCTCGCTCATCGAGAGCGAGCAAGCGCTGCGCCTCGCCGTTCACGCTTCGCGCATGGGCCTGTGGCGCTGGGACGTTGCGAAAGACCGGATCGAGTGGGACGCTCGCATGCGCGAAATCTTCGGCGTGAGCGAAACCCCGGCCACGCTCGCAGCTTTTATGGACCTCGTGCATCCCGACGATCGCACCCTCGTCGATAGCGTCGTCGGTGGCGCGCTCGCCTCGGGTGCCTTTCGCACGTTCGAACACCGTCTGAAGGCGCCACCCGACGAGGTCGAACGATGGGTCTTGGCGGTGGCGAGCGTCGCCCGTGACGCGAACGAGAAGCCCTCCCACCTCATGGGTGGGGCGCTCGACATCAGCGAGCAGAAACGCTTGGCAGCACAACTTTCGCGCGCACAGCGCGTCGAGTCGATAGGTCAACTAACCGCCGGTATTGCGCACAACTTCAACAACCTGCTCGCCATCATTTTGCCCAATTTGGAGCTCGCGCTGACGTCTGCAAAGGAGACCGATAGAGAGCCGCTGACCGCTGCCCTCGATGCGTCGCTAAAGGCACGCGATCTGGTGAAGAGCCTTTCGGCCCTCACCGGCCGTCGGATCGCGCGAGCCGTGGAAAACTGCGATCCGATCGACGTCGTGCGTCGAGTCGAGTCCATCTGTCGCCTGACTTTCCCGCACGAGATCGATCTTTCTGCGTCGGTGGACCAAGGCATCGGGCTCGTCGCCATGGTGACGACGGACCTCGAACAAGTGCTCCTCAATTTGCTGTTCAACGCTCGCGACGCGGTGGAGAACGGGGGGGCCGTCCGTCAAATCGCGCTGCTCGTCGACAAGGTGGCGAGCGGCGGCGCGACGCCGACCGTGCGTATTCGTGTCGTCGACAACGGTGTCGGCATGACCGAAGAGGTGAGGCGTCTCGTCTTCGAGCCCTTCTTCACGACGAAGCCTCCTCACCTTGGGAGCGGGCTCGGCCTTTCCAACGCGCTCGCGCGCGTGCGGGAATCGAACGGGCGACTCGAGTGCGAGAGCGCGCCAGGTGTCGGTTCTACGTTCACGTTGCTCTTGCCCGAGGTGAAAGCGGCTGCACCAATGGCGCCGTCCGACGCGAGATCCTGCGCGACCGGCCGAGGTGAAATCGTGCTCGTCGTGGACGACGAGCCCGTGATTCGGTCTGTCCTCAGAAAGCTCCTCGTGGCCGAAGGCTATTCGGTGCTCGAAGCACCGAGTGCCGAGGAAGCTCGCAATGTCCT
>DATEMX010000158.1:0-16417 GCA_035275365.1 Polyangiaceae bacterium
TGACTCAAAAAAGCCTTCGACGCGCTGTAGGCTGCGCCCGACGGAAGTCCGCGGTATTGTGCGAGGCTCGAGATTCCCACGAGGTGCCCGCGCTTTCGTTCGACCATGGTCGGCAGGAGTGCGGTGAGCGTCGCGACAGCGCCCTGCACGTTCACGGCGATGATGTCGGCGCAGTCGCCGTAGGTGAGCACGCCCGCCCAGCGGTGGTTGCTCACGCCCGCGTTGGCGATGACGAGCTCGACGCCGTTCATCTCGGTGTCGGCACGTGACATGGTGCGCTGCGTGGCTTCCACGTCGGCAACGTCGAGCGGGTAGATGCGCGCGCGCCCACCGGCTTGGGCGATCTCGCGCTCGAGCCTCTCGAGCTCGTCCGATCGCCGCGCGGCGATGCCCACCCAGGTGCCGTGCCGGGCGAGCCGTCTGGCGAGCTCACGCCCGATGCCGCTCGATGCTCCTGTCACGAACGCGGTTCGGTAGCTCATCGACAAAACCCCATGTGTCAGACGCTTATCATACGTCCAGAGCCCGGTCGGGGGGCCTGTCGCACGGGGGCTTGCGTTTGAGCGAGGGCCGAATACACTCCCGCCCCCCTGGTTCGTCTGGAGGTTCGTCCTCCCTGGTCCTGGCCTCTGGACCGGCCCCCCCTGAGGAGAGAAACGAGCCGGGTATAGGAAGGCAGCAGATCATGAACAAGAACCCCGGCATCATCGGCAAAAAACTCGGCATGACGCAGTACTTCTCCGACGACGGCACCGTCATCCGGTGCTCGGTCATCGAAAGCGATCTCACCGTCATCGGTAAGCGCACCCAGGAGAAGGACGGCTACGACGCGCTCGTCGTTGGCCTCGGTGAGCGCAAAGAAAAAGCCACGAACAAGCCGCTCGCCGGTCAATACAAGAAGTCGGGGCAGACCCCCAAGCGCTTCGTCCGCGAGCTCCGGCTCTCCGGCGAAGCCGTGGCGGTCTATGAAGTCGGCGCCAAGGTGAAGCTCGAAGACGTGTTCGAGCCCGGCCAGTTCGTCGACGTGCAAGGAATTACGCGCGGCCGCGGGTTCACCGGTGTCATGCGCCGCTGGAGCTTCGCCGGCGCCGTGAGCAGCCACGGTACCCACGAATACTTCCGCCATGGCGGCTCGATCGGTACCAACATGACCCCCGGCCGCACCCTGCCCGGCCTCAAGATGCCCGGGCAATACGGCAATGAGAAGGTCAGCGTGCTGAACCTCAAGGTCGCCAAGATCGTCGCCGATCAGAACCTGCTCCTCGTCGAGGGCGGCGTTCCCGGAGCGCGCAACAGCATCGTGAGCGTGCGCGGCGCCGTCAAAAAGCGGGGCGGCAAGCCCAAGAAGTAACGTCGGGCGATGGCCCGTCGCGACAACCCCTACCGCCGGCCCGATCACTTCACGCGCGAGGCAAAGCAACGCGGCTTTCCCGCGCGGAGCGTCTTCAAGCTCGAAGAGATCGACCGGCGGGTGCGCCTCCTCAGGCCCGGCCAGCGCGTGCTCGACCTTGGGGCCGCGCCCGGGTCGTGGTCGCTTTACGCCGCCGGGCGCATCGGTCCTGGCGGCAAGCTCCTGGCGATGGATCTCTCGCCGCTCGCCGGCGCGCCGCCACCCAACGCTCAGTTTCGCGAGGGAGACGCGCTGTCGCTCAGCACCGCCGATCTCGCCCTCTTCGCGCCGTACGACGTGGTCCTCTCCGACATGGCGCCGCGTACGACCGGCACGCGCGAGGCCGACCAAGCACAGAGCTTCGAGCTCTTCATGCGCGCCCTCGATATCGCCGAGGCGCTGCTCACGCCGGGTGGCAGCTTCGTTGGCAAAATCTTCATGGGGGCCGACTTTTCGAACGCCAAGAAGCGCGTGAAGCAGCTCTTCGAAACGGAGCGTACGATTCGCCCCGAGGGCACGCGCGGGTCGAGCTTCGAGATCTTCTTGGCCGGTCTCGGGTTTCGCGGTGCGCCGGCGCAGCCGAGCAAGTAGGCGCCGGCTCAGCAAGGAGCCGAAACCAGATTTTGGGCAGCGGCGCATGTCAGGATTTTGGCCGGCGCGCTCGTCTTTCCTACGATGCGGTTTCCGAGGTGAAGCCCATGTCCGACGCGTCGTTTCCGACCCCTACCGGTTTTTCGAAGATCGTCCTCCCCTCCAAGCTGCTCGCGCTTTCCTTGCTCGCCGCCGCGTGCGGCAAGAGCCCCGAGGGTCGCCTCGCCGGCAAATGGGTAGGTGATCGCATCGACAACGTTTCGGCCGACCAGGTGGAACGCGCCACCGGTTGGGTCAAGGGAACGAGCCTCGAATTCTCGGGTGACAAGATGACGGTCACCATCCCCACCGAGGAACCCCGCAAGGGCACGTTCAAGGTTGCCAAGGCCGAGGGCGACAAGATGGTCGTCGCCGTTTCGCGATCCTCGGGCGCCACGGCCGACGAGGCGACGCTCACCTTCCTCGATGAGAAAACCCTCAAGTGGGACATCGGAGGAACGCGCGAAATCGTACTCGTGCGCACGCAATAGGAGCCTCTTTGTCCTAGCGAAGCGGGGGCGTGCACTCGCCGACGCCGGCCGGGTCACGGTTGTAGTGGATGCATACGTCGTCGCTCGCGCACGACGGCTCACCGCCTTCCAGCGTCGCCTTGCACAAGCGACGGCACCGATCGCCGACGCACGTGTAACCTCCCCTGCAGGAGGGGCACGGGTCGTACTCGCCGCCCGCGCCTTCCGGCAGGCAAGCGGTGGCGCCGGTGGGATCGGCGATTTGACAGGTCGTGCCCTTCTCGCGGGCGGCGCACATTTCGGGGCGTAGGGCGTCGCAGTCGTTGACCGGAAAACAGAGATAAGCGCCGGTCGCCACGGTCTGCTTGCCGATCTCGATGGCGAACGGGCGCAAGCAGTGCTCGCCGTCGGTACAGCCCGTCCAATCTTGGCCGCAGCAGAGTTTGTGGCATCGGCCAGCGGCGCAAACCGTGCCGGGCGCGCAGTCGGTCCATTGCGTGCATGTGCCGCCGTTCGGTACGGCTCCGGCACTCTCGCAGGCAGGCGCGACGCCTGCCTCGGGACCGCTTGGGAGCGGCACGCACGAGACTGGACCCGCGTCGCGGCTACACCCTGCACCCGTCTGATAGTTGCAACTGCCTTGGGGGCAGAGTTCTTCGCCGTGAGGCGCGGCGGGCACATTCCCACCGCCATCGAGGACGATGCGGGCGGGGGACGAAGCGTCGCTGGTCGTTTGCTCCGGGCCGGCGGGTGAGCTCGGAGACGAGCAACCCGCGCTTGCCGCCCCCGAATCGAGCCCGACCGCGCAGAGAAGCCAGGACACGCGCCGGAATGCGGGCCTCACCAGCTTCGTCATCCGTTCAGCGTACGGGAAGCAGCCGGCCTGCGCCACCATGCAACTGCTCCGGTGTGCAGGTCTCGGCGACGTAACATCGCGATTGACACCCCACCCTCGTCCCCCGCACGATCGGCCTCACGCGGCGCGTCCTTCGGCGCGCCCCAGCGAACCCGTCGTCCCCTTTGTCCTCCCCCATCAGGTAAGCCCGTGGCTGAACCGCTCCGCGTCGAAGTCGCCGGCGAAACCAACGTCGGAAAAAAGCGAAATCACAATGAGGACAACCTCGCGATTTTCAGCGAGTTTGGACTCTATGTCGTTGCCGACGGCATGGGAGGTCACGCGTCGGGTGAGGTCGCCTCGAAGATGGCGGTCGATACTCTTCGCGAGTTCTTCTCGGCCACCTCCGACGATCCGGAGCGGACCTGGCCCTACAAGATGGACCGCTCCAAGGGCTATGAGGAAAATCGCCTCATCACCGGCATCAAGCTCGCCAACTTGCGCATCTTCGAATCTGCGCAGCGCGATCCGCGGCAACGAGGGATGGGCACCACCATCGTCGCCATCTTCGCGGTCGTCGACGGCGTTTATGTCGCCCATGTAGGCGATAGCCGCGTCTACCGCATTCGCGACGGCAAGCTCGAGCAGCTCACCGAAGATCATTCGCTGCTCAACGACTACATCAAGATGAAGCGCCTCACGCCGCAAGAGATCGCGAATTTTCCGCACAAAAACGTGATCGTGCGCGCGCTCGGCATGAAGGACACGGTCAAGGTCGACACACGCTTCGAGGTGCCCCGCGCCAACGACATCATCTTGCTCTGCTCCGACGGTCTCTCGGGCCCCGTCACCGACGACAATATTCTCTCCATCGTCGACGGTGCCACCGATCTCCGGTCGGCGGCGCGCGGCCTCGTCGAGCGCGCCAACGAAAACGGCGGCCCCGACAACATCACCTGCGTCCTCGCGCGCTGGATCGCGTAGTACGGCGCGGACTCGATCTGGGTACCGGCAAAGCATCGGTCTCGATCCCGGGGGAACGTTCGCCGCGAGCGATCTTGCGACAGAGCCCGTCGACTACGCATCGTGCGTTGCTCGAGCAGCGGCGTTACCCGGCACGACGAAGATTGCGAATGAACGTAGGAGGGTCCAATACCGACGTTCGGAATTTGGCATGCTAAATTTTGGAGCGACGCCGGGACGGTCGGAAAACACGCTCGGACCGGGCATGTGGACGTGGTTGAGGTAACGGGAGATCGATCGGGAGTGGATACGTGCATTGGCTGCTATGCAGCAGCTCGTCGACCCGGACCCGGGCGTGCAGCGATGGTGACCGCCGTAACCCCTGTGAACGGCGAGAGGCATCGCCCGGCGCGAAATCGAAATGCGCCGGACGATGCGCCGTCACATCGGTTTCACCAATTGGAGTTCGGAGGGGTCTCGCTCGAGGTCGACCACATGTTCGGGCTGAGCGCACCCAAGTGATTGCCGAAGGCGTCGACGGACGCGCGGTTGAACCAGGACCACGGGTCGATGTTCGCCGGCGCGGCCCAGCCGTACGGCTCGATTCGTCCTGCGAAGGAGTCGTCTCCATCGGAGCCGGGCGTGCCATTGGGCACTTCCATGGGATGGAGGAAGTGCTGATACCATTCGACCGTATTGGTAATCCGCGTGATACCCAAGTGGAGGTGGGGTCCAGTGGAGCATCCAGTGTTCCCAGAAAGCCCGATCACGTCACCCTTCCTGACCACCTTGCCTTTCGCCACGCGACGATCCGAGAAATGCGCATAATACGACACAAATGATTCGCGATAGGTACCGGTACCGACGTCGTGTTGAATGAAGATTTCCTTTTGGATCGACCCACTCGTGCAGCCGTACGTCGACACGTCGCGATCGCGCGATTCGATGACGAGCCCGTCGGCCACGGCCCGGATCTCGGTTCCGCTGTCCATGGGCCAATCGTGGCCGTCGTGGTCGTTCGTGTTGCCGGCACTGCTCTTGTCGCGGCCGAAGTGGTCGACCTGCGAGGCCATCGTAGATCCGGTTTGCCCGAACTGCGAGACGTCGAGCAGGGCTCCCCGCATGGCGTAATCGAACCCGTTCGTGTGGCCGACGTGGCGGTTGGCAAGGGAGGTGCTGTCGTTGGCGAACGGCGCGTTGAAGATCGGTAGCGAAGCCGGCGAAACATTGAAGATGCACGACGGGCGGTTGTTGTTGTTGGCGTCGTTGAACGCGTTCGTGATCGGACTCGTGCCGCTTCCCACCCACACGCCGATCCGGCCGTCCGCGCAGCGCTCCACGACTCGATTGGTGCCCGACGTCGAGTAGAGACCGGCTGATCTGATCTGCGCGCTGGGAGACGGCGCGCTCATCGCGGCGCAGGGGTCGCTTCCCACCAGAAGGCCCCAGTTGGTGCCGCTAGGGTTCGTTACCGAACAATACCGCGACATCCCCGAGGGAACGGCGATGATGTTGGTGTTGTTGGAAGCCTTGCAACAGAGAATCTTGTGCGCGGCACCGGTCGCGGTGCTCGCACTGACGCCTTTGACGACTTCACCGACCCCGCATTCCCCCTTGAAGTAGAACGGAGCCCAGTCGCCCGAGCCGACCAACCCCCGATTATCGCCGGTGTCGTATTCGCGGGCCGTGCAAGTCGTCAGCACTGTGTCGCTGGTCATGGGGGTACAGCGGACGCTCGCGAGCCTTCCGCTCGTCGTTTGGGAGACTCCGGTAACGGCTTCGTTTGCGGCGCATTCTCCTTTGTAGAAGCCGACGTCCCAGTCGCCCGTGGTGCTGTCGCGCTGCGTCGAGATCGACGAGAAATCGACGGTCACCCCTGCGCCCGTGACGAGGTTGGTTCCCCCACCAAAGCAGAGCGCCGAGTGAGCTCTCGCGCCCGACGTCGAGGCTGACATGCCGAAGACATATGCGTCGGCATTACATTCCGCCTTGTATCGATTGAAGGCCCAATCGCCGTCGCCAGTGAACCCGCGGCTATCGCCGTTGTCGAAAACGCGCGCGATGTATCCGGTCCCGAGTGCCGAGGCGACTTCCTCAGGCGGCATCGCTTCGTCCGGGGTTGGGGCGGAACCACAACCCGTCGCGACAAGCGCCGCGGCGGAGGTCAAAAGGGGTAGGGTCGTCGAACGATATCGAGAATTGGTTTTCATTCGTGATGTCCTCATTCCAGGGTGGAGTGAGGTCAAGAAGCAAGGCTCGTACCCTCGCTCTGAACCCGCGTTAACGACTCGAGAGTTCGCGTTACGCCGTCGTCGGTTCGGATGGATGCGTCGGTCGGATGACCGCCTCAGCCGGAGAAAGTGTCAAGGTTGGACAGGTGAGTGTTCGTGTTGACAGTGAGATCACAAGCCGAGGCGCGGTCTGCCTCCGCGAATGACTTGGCCGCTTGCGTCCAAAACCAGCGTGTCGATGTCGAACGTGAGGACACGCGCGATCTGCTCCACTTGGGAAAGGCTAATGGAAGGCGGACGCTGCTGGATATCGAGCGGATCGGGGTTCGGCGCTGCGTAGCCGAAACTCATCACGTTGAACGTCGGCCTGTCGTCGCGAAGACGGAGCCCGAGCCCTTGAAGGGCCGGGCTTCCGGAGCAGTAGTCGGTCGGCCCCGTGTTGGAGTCTTGGATTTTGATGCAAATGAGTCCGGCGGGCGCGCTCGGCGGGCACGCTTTGTTGGGCTTTCCCGACGGGCAGAACCACCCAGCGGTGAGATCTCCCGAGGTGTTCGATGCTTGAATGGGGCGCAGCGTATCGACGAACGGCTCAGCCGTACTTCGGCTGTCGAAGAACGTTTTTGTCGAAGCGCCGGACCCATAGACGAGATCCCAAAAGAGAGCCAGCGAACCGCCAGTTCCGAACTCGGGATCTTTGAGGTTCGACGCGGCCAGATCCGAATGGCTCAGCCCAGCGCTGCTCGTGCAACATCCGAACGTGTGCAGCAATCCGAGGTAGTGCCCGATCTCGTGAGCCAATCGCATGTTCGTCGGGTTATTTTGCGTGACGTGAACCGGGTCGAGGAAGAACGCGCGGCCCTCCCACGGAAGCTGCGCCACCGAATCGCTCGAACGGGTCGAGTGGGTCACGAAGACCGTGATCTGGCGATCCGGCGCACAACGAGTCGCCAAACCGCTCATTTGAGCGAGCTTCGAGAGCGACTCGAGATCAGTGCCGAAGTCGCATTCCGGAGAGACGGCATCCCTCACTGCCGAGAGTTCGGCCAACGTCGCCGGTTGCGGTCCGGTCAGATCGGCCAGGGCGGTCCCGGCCACGACGACGGGATCGTTCAAGTGAAATGAGACCCCCGCGGGGCGATAGACGGCGGTCGCCACGTCGACGATTCGTTGGAGCTCGACCACGGATCGAGCGTCGGCGGCATCACGCACGAGTTGAACGAACCGAATGTCCACTTGCCGGTCCTGGCGCGCTCGGACCCAGATGGCGTCGTCGGAGACTTGCAAGAGATCCGCCCGTCCGTCGCCGGTCACCTCCGTTACCGCAAACATAGCCCCTGGAATGATCGTACTCGGTTGCACCGGCACGGGGGAGAGTCGTTCCGGCTGAGCGAGAGCCCAGCGATTCGACCGTCGCATCCGGACGCCGTCGTGGTCGACGGCGATGAGATCGGCCATCCCGTCGCCCGTGACATCGCCAGTGAGAGTCGCGATGTCGCCGTAGAACACTTCTCCGTTGGTCCAATGTTCGTTCGGCAGAAAGCGCGACCCATCGGAGCGACGCACCGTCACTCCGTTGTCGATTCCAGGGTTTCTCGTGTTGACGACGATTGCATCGGCCCTGCCGTCTCCGGTGACGTCGGCCACTAGGATGGCGATGTTCGCGAGGTACTCGCGATCAGTCCAATTTTCGGACGGACCAAAATGCCCGGTTAGGGTCCCGGAAGAGGCACACGGAACCGAACGACGCACGACAACGGCGAGGTTCGTAATCGCGACCGCGTCGGCGCATCCGTCACCCGTTACGTCGGCGAAATTCGTTTGCACGTTGCCGTAGAACGCATCGGTGGTCCACGGTTCGTCCGTCGTGCCGCCTAGCTGAGGCACTCCGAAACGATCGACGCAGTTCGATCGTCGCACGACATTGCCGCTCGCTTTGACGATGATCATGTCCGCGCAGCGGTCGCCGGTTACGTCCGCGAAGTCGAGGCTGATCGCATCGGAAAACGCTGCCGTGTCCTTCCAGAGGCCTGATTGAAATGCTCCATCGCGCGCCAGCGCGATCGTGGTTCCCGATGCGCTGACGGCGATGGCATCGGCCTTGCCGTCTCCGTTTACGTCCGCAAAGTAGGTTCCCACCGTGCCGGAGTACGGCGCGAGCGACCATTGAACGGGACTTGCGAGTGGGAAGGTCCCCGGCGACGCGTCGACGCACTGACCGAGCTTGCACGTTTGACCCGAAGGGCATGAGCCTGCCGTGCACGTGCAACGATGTTCGATCATGGCGCAGACCGGAGTCCGGCTGTCACACGATCGGCCGCACGCAAAACAATTCTCGCTGCTGACGGGGACACACGCACTGTCGCAACACAAATGCTGCATCCCGCAGTCGCGAAACGAGGCCCACGCCGGGCAGCCTCTCCCCATGACGCACCGTTCGAGATGCTGCGCGTCGGCACATCTCACGTCGCCGAGCTCACATACGGCACAAATTTCCGAATCGCCGCTCGCGTCCCCGTCGACGCGGACATCTGCTCCGGCGTCGGGCGTGTGAGTTCCAGAGTGGTCCTCCACCGCGTCGGTCCCGCGTTCCGTATCGTTCGAGGCGTCGACTGCGTTCGCGTCCACCGCGTCGGCCCTCCCACCTCCTTCCGTTTCGCGCGCGTCGCCTGTCTCCGACATGTCTTGATCGAGGTCCGAATCCGCCGAATCGAGTCCGCGCGTGTCGTCGAGCTGACCTCGAGATGAATCCGGCTCGCCGATTGGAGGCAGCTCGGTTGAGCCGAATCCGAGCACCACCTCGCATCCGCTGCAGAAAATCAACACTCCTAAAAGCCCGTATCTCAAAACTCACCTTCGAAAAACGATGTGCCCCCCGTTCGCGCCAATCGATTCACGCACGGCTGGGTTCGATGGGAGCGGCTGTCGATCGCAAAGTACACCGCAAGTCCCATGCCAACGGCGCGGTCGAGCGCCACGTAGGTCGCGACCGCGCGCGTGCGTGCATTGCTGGCAGCACTGACGGCTCGCGCGTCACACACGTTTCCCGGGCAATGATCGTTTCGCTCTCATCCCATTTCACCTTGGCACAAAGCTCGAAATAGGTGCCGAGCCCCAAACGCAACAAAGCAAGTCCGTTTCAAAATTGACCACCTACGAGCATCTTGGTTGTTCCCGAGAGGTGCGTATTCCCAGCGACGAGACGCCTGGCGTCACGAACGCGAAATAGCGCAACGGTAGCACGAACTTCGTTTTCGGCGTAGGGGTCACTCCACGCCAAGGTGCCTCACAGCCGACAGATGCGTGAGCTTGGCGCCCTAGCGGCGGGCAGACGCATTTGCAGGGACCATGTCCGCGTGAAGAAGACCGCCAACGATGATGCGGGCTTCCTTAGCAAATACGCGTACCCGGCGGGTAAGGTGCCGCTGTCCTCGTTCGAGCTCGTGCACGCGCAGGAGGTCTGCGACGGGTTCCGCCGCATCGCTCCGACGCGTTGACCCGTCACGTTGCGCAGTGCATGCTCCGCCTCTTGAAGCTCGCGGTGTTCCCGCCAGCCTGATCGAGCGCTCTCCGCTACCGCCGGGGTTTCTACCGAAGATCGTGGGCCGGGGCGACGAAGACACATTTGTATCCCGAGGAGGACCGCACGGTCCTCGCATGCCGGGACATCGCCGTCGCACGCCGATCGCGGCCGCGCGCGATCGTCGTGCGATCCGCCGAATGGAGCTTCGAGGACTTAGTGCTGCGCTGAGCCTCAAGGAGGGCTATGTCTGGTTCATGACGTACCGAGTCCAGCGCTTGCTGCCCGGCGACATTGCCTTGCTGCACGGCATGCTCACGATGTTCGGCGAAGCCTTCGAGGACGAGCTGGCCTATGGCAAGAAACGACCGAGCCCGGCCTATCTCGATCGCTTGCTGGGGGGTGAGAGCTTCATCGCGCTGGTGGCGGTGAAGGGCAGCCAGGTGGTAGGCGGGCTTGCTGCCTACGAGCTGCAGAAGTTCGAGCAAGAGCGCAGTGAGCTCTATATCTACGATTTGGCGGTTTCCGAGCAGCACCGGCGAGAGGGCATCGCTACGGCGCTGATCAACGAGCTGCGGGAGCTCGCGCGGCAGCGGGGCGCCTACGTGGTTTACGTGCAGGCCGACCACGGCGACGATCCGGCCGTCGCGCTCTACACCAAGCTGGGCAAGCGCGAAGACGTGATGCATTTCGACATCGCGGTGAGCGGCACGGAAGAAGGCTGAGGCCATTTTCCGGCCGGTGGTGCGAGCGTTCCCGCCGCGAAGCTGCGCCGCGCGGAGCGCTAGCCGAACCGAACGCTCGCCGCTTTGGCCGCGAAGTATCCGCACATTCCATGGACTCCGGCACCGGGAGGCGTCGAGCTCGAGCAAATGAAGATGTCTTTTGCCGGCGTCGAGTAGGGCACCACGCGGGCGACGGGACGGGTGAAGAGCTGGCCCACGTCGGTCATGCCGCCGGTGATGTCACCGCCGATGTAGTTGGGGTTGTAGGCCTCGAAATCGGCGGGCGACATGCGGCTGCGCGCCACGATGCGATCGCGAAAACCGGGAGCGAACCGCTCGAGTTGGTCTTCGATGACGTTCGTCATGTCCAAGCTCGACCCGTGCGGCACATGGCAATAGGCCCAGCCGGTGTGCATACCGGGCGGGGCGCGCGTATCGTCGAAAAGGCTCGGTTGAGCGACGAGCACGTAGGGCCGCTCCGCGTGAACCCCGCGACCAACGTCCGCTTCGGCAGCGGCGATGGACTCGAACGTTCCTCCGAGATGCACCGTCGCGGCGCGAGCACAGGCTTTGGCTTTCCAAGGAATGGGCCCGTCGAGCGCCCAGTCGAGCTTGAAGACGCCCGGACCGTAGCGATATCGGCCGAGGCGCCGGAGATAGCCGGCCGGGAGGCGATCTTTGGCGACCGCGGCGATCTGTCGCGGCGTCAGGTCCAAGAGATAGCAGCGCGCCGTCGGCAAGTGATCGAGCGACGCGACGAGCCTGCCGGTTTCGATCTCGCCGCCGAGTTTCTCGAAATAACCCGCGAGAGCGCGCGCGATGGCAGCCGAACCGCCGCGCGGGAACGGCCATCCGCGCGCATGACCGACGAGCAAGAGGACGAGCCCGATGGCCGCTGAGCTGGCACGGTCGAAGGGCAAGATCGAGTGGGCGGCGCACCCAGCGAAGAGAGCGCGCGCGCGGCCACCGCTGAAGTGCGCGTCGGCCAAGCTCTGCGCCGAACGAATCGCGGAGAGCCCAAATCGCGCGAGCAAGAGCGGATGCGAAGGCCAGCGCAGCGGACCTAGGAGCTCGGGCAGGAGCTCCTCGTAGGCGCCCACGAACGGCGCCATGAGGTTCACGTAGGCATCGCGATCGACGCCGAGCTGCTCGGATGTCGCTTCGACGTCGCCTTCCAGCACCGCCGCCGAACCGTCGTCGAGTGGGTGGGCGACGGAAGCTTGGGGAAGGACCCACTCGAGCCCGAACTCGTCGAGAGGCAGCGTGCGGAAGAACGGCGACGCCACCGCCATCGGATGGATCGCAGAACAGACGTCGTGCCAATAGCCCGGGAGCGTCAGCTCGCTCGTGCGCGCTCCTCCGCCGATTTGATCACGCGCTTCGACGAGGAGGACCGAGCGATCCCGCCGCGCGAGCGCGATGGCCGCGGCGAGACCGTTGGGCCCGGCGCCCACCACGACGGCGTCGTAGGAAGAGAGCTTGGCCATGCCGTCGTCAAGGAGCAAGAGACGGCTTGACGAGCCGCCGAATGGCGTCGCTTTGCGTCCATCCTTCGACGGAGCCCCAGCGGACGTGAACGAGGGAGCCGCGCTGTTCGCCGATCTCGACCCGCGCCGCCTCGGGAATGGCCGCGGCCGACGTGAGAACGCCCTTTTCGGTAACGAGGTGCGCCTCGGGTGCCACGATGACGCCTTCGGTCGTGGTGAGTCGCATGTGCCGAGCCCCCGCCGCGAAGAGCCCGAAGACCAAGAGGCAGAGCGCTCCCAGCGGGACGGCGACGACGCTCGCGAGCTGAAGCATTTCGCGCGTCGAGCGCTCGGCGACCGAATCATCTTCTCGTGCGCCGGAAGCACGCATGCGGAGAACGAGTCCGATCGTGAGAACGAGCGACGACAGCGCCGCCAAAATGGACCACGTCCATTCGGAGACGACGCTCAGCACGGCGCGCTCGATCGTGGGGCGCGCCTCGACGTCGGTGCTCGATCCGCTCCTGGCGCGTCTGCGCGCAACCTCGGCTCGCACGAGCTCGAGGGCGGACTCGGCCTCGCGATCGTCGGGCCGCTGTGCGAGCGTTTCTTCGAGCGCCGCCGCGGCGCGGCCGAGATCGCCGGGGCGCTCGATGCCCGCCTTCACGCGCCCCAAGTAGCAGAGCGACCGATCGAAGCTTGCGTCGGGATGAACGAACCCGCGATCGGCGAGCGCCTCGAAGGTGTCGACCGCGTCGTTGATGGACCCCTCGGCGAGAGCCGCGGCTCCCTTGCGAAAAAGGGACTCGGGGGCATCCTCGGTCACCGACGTGGCAGCGATCGCGGGCGACGCGACGAGCGAGAGCAAAACGACGAGCCCGGCGCGCCTCATGACCCCTTGGTTTGCTTCGACGTGAGCTTGGAGAGCCGACGCACGACGGCGGCGGCTTTTTCGAGCAGATCGTGGGAAGCGGAGGCCGCGTCGGGCGCGAAGCGCAGCGTTTCGATCTCGAGCAGCACGGCTTCGACGAGCGCCGCGAGATCGCGGGGCACCTTGCGCGCTTCGAGGGCTCCCGGAATTTCCGTGATGAGCAGCGCGCGCGCCTTTAAGCCCGTCGCGCGTTCGATGGCGAGGTAGAGGGCTCGATCGATAGCGCCCGCGAGCGCGGCACGGTCGGCGCGCTTCGACGCAGCGCGCGCCTCGACGAGCGAAAGCTCGATGCCTCGCCCGGCGCTCTTCTTGCGGCTCGCCAGCCGATCACGCAGTCGCGAGAAGCCCTGGGTGCCCATGGAACCCACGACGACAGCGAGCGGCGTGCCCAAGAGACCCAGCCAATAGAGGCGCGTCTCCGTCGGCGGCTCGGAAATCCGCGGATACGAGCCGAGCTCGCCGCGTGGTTTGGCGAGCGCTGCCCACGGATCGTGAACGACCGCCGGCTCCTTTGCGGCCGACTGCGTGGGATCGGCCGCCACTTGGACTTTGCCGAGCGTTGCTCGCGCGACCTCGTAGGCCTTCTTCGCGGGGTTCCAGAACGAGAGCGAGATTTCGCCGAGGTCGAACTCACCGACCGCCTTGGGCCTGACGATATAGGAAAACGTACGCGAGCCCCGGATCTTGCCGTTCTCGATCTCGAAGTTCTCGCGCGTTTGGGGTTCGAGCCATTCGAACGACGACGACATGGGAACGCGAACGGCGTTGGGCACGTTGCCGATACCCGCCAAGGTCACCGATACGGCCACGGCGCCGCCCACCTGAGCGGCGCGGGGCTCCGTCGTCGCGCCGAGCGTGTAGGCGCCGACGTCGCCGATTTGGTAGCCGACCGGCCTTCCTTTGGAAGGTGGCTCGCCGACGTTCAGCATGAGGGCCTGGCTCTCGCGCGGGGTGTTGGTAATGCCGCTTCCGCGCCCGCCCAAGACGGTAAATTGCATGGGCCCTATCGGGAGGTGCCCGGATTTGAGCGGAAAGAGGGCGACTTTGAAGATCGGCTGCACGCGCCACGGCAAGCCGCCGACCGAAACCACCTTGGCCTCGTATTGCGTGTTCGCCGACATGAGCTCACGCCGAAAGAAATCGGGCATGGCGGGCTCGTGTGGATCGCTGAGCTCGATCGAGGCGACGCGGGAATAAAGGTAGACCGTGAAGGTCACTTGTTCGCCGACCACGGGGCTCTTCTGATCGACGACCGAGCGAAGAAACACTTTGGAGTCGAGGGGCGCGTCGAGAGAGAGCTCGGGATCGATGTCGGGCGCGGGCGCCGGCGCGGGTTCCGGAGGAGGATCGAGAAACCCCGGCATTTGCGGGAACATGCCGAATGGGTCGAAAGGATTTTGGCTTTGCGGCCGCCGGGCGCGTGGCGCGCCGGCCGGGTGAACCGTGACTCGGAGCGCGCGTGCCTGAAGGCGGCGCCCGCTCCAGCTCACGCTCGGCGGGCCCAAGGTGAAGACACCTTCTTGTGTGGCGACGACCTGCCAAGTGGCGCTGATACCCGAACGGCGCGAGAGCCCGCCGTTGCCGAAGCTGATTTGGGTCTGAGTCGAAATGCTCGGCGGGCTGGCGCGGAGGCCACTCGGCAGCGTGAGCTTGGGATCGCTCGGCTGAGGTGCGTTCGAATCGACGGTGACGCTCATCGTCACGGAAAAAGCTTCGCCCACAAGGACGTCGTTCGGCTGAATGCTCGCGCTGATTTGCGGCGGCTCCTCTGCAAAGGCCAGAGGTGCCAGGATCGTCGCCACGGCCAAAAGCAGAATGCCGAGCAGGCGTTTCACTTGTCTGCCGCTCCGCGAAACTTCCGTCCCTGAACTTTGTTCTTGGCGTCTTGCTGCTGAAAGGTCGGCGCCGACTCGAGCATGTCGAGCATGCGCTCGTCTTGATTGACGTTCGGATTTTGTGGAGGCTCCGGAGGAGGCGCGGCGTCGGCGGCGTTGGGATCGCTGCCCGCGTCGGGCTCGCTCGACCCCGCGTCGGGTCGCTCGGGCCGGCCGCCGTCCTTCTTCGGATCTTTGTCGCCCGAATCTCGGTTGTCGCTCGAACCGTCGGGCGACGATGATCGCTCGTCTCGGGCGTCGCGCGGTGCTGCGTCCCTCGGACCGTCGGGCGAGCTCGAGGCGTCGCTGCCGGCGTCCTTCTTCTTTTCTTCTTCCTTGCGAAAGAGCGCGATGGCGCGGTTCCACGCCGCGTCCTGGCCCACGGTGTCGCCGCCCTCGACGAGCCCGGGGATGAGCTTCAACGCTTCGTCGTAGTGGCGCACGGCTTCCTCGTAGCCACCCCGCAAAAATTCGAGGTTGCCGGCCAGGTAGTGCGCGCGCGCTCGGAGGTCGATGGGCACGTCGGACTCGCCAGCGATGGCCAAGACGGGCCGGAGGGCACACTCGATTTCACCGTTGCGAAGCTCTTTCTGCTGCTCTTCTTCGGGGGTGGGGCCCGCGTCGCCGTGGCGCTCTTCGTCGCCGAATCTGCGACCAAAGCGCTCCCCCAGTCGAAAGAGCGCGATCCCGAGATCGAAGCTCGCCGACGGCCGCTGGCGGACCTTCTCGTTGACCGAAACGCCGCCGTCGTCGCACGACCCGGTCTCCAAGTATTTCGCGAGCAGACCCGAGGCGCTCTTCGAGTCGCCCGCGTCGAGCGCCTGCACCGCTTGCTTCACCTCGGGCGCCTCGCGCTCGAACGGCCGGCTCGGGCTCCACCCGCACCCTCCGATCGCCAAGAGCCATACGCCGAGCGCTCGAACCGCCGCTCGCCCGGCTTTTCGCCGGCTCGTCTCGGAGAGGAATGCTTCGGCAATCAAGAGCGCGAGCGCCGCTCCGAGCGGATACATGTAGACGTCGGCGTAGACCGTCTCCACGCGCTCGGAGAGCTCTTGGGTCATCTTGCGCTTGAGCTCCTGGGCGATGGTGTCGATCCCCGTGGTCCCCTTGTCGGAGCGGACGATTTTACCCGCCGCCACCGACGCAACTTGCCCGAGCTGCGCTTCGCCCTCGGCGGAGAGCTCGGTGGTGAGGAGCTTGCCGTCGTCGTCTTTGCGCCACCCGAGCGATTTGCCGTCGGGCGACACTTCGGGGATGCGTTCGGGCGTGCGCCCTCCGATCTGGACGACGTGGACCGTGGTGCCTTCTTCGCCGGCGGAGCGCGCGACGCTCACGGGATCTCCTTCGAGATCTTCGCCGTCGGTCACCAGCAAGATGACGCGGCT
>DATEMX010000159.1:0-2375 GCA_035275365.1 Polyangiaceae bacterium
ACGGCAAGCCGCGCTTCGAGCTGCCCGTGCAACTCGACAAGAGCAAGGCCAAGGCCGGCGCGCTCGACCCATGGCCCGCCGCCGAGCCCGGCAGCACCGTCGGCGGGCAAGGCCCGCCGGGAACGGTGCACGTGGTGACGAGCCCGAAAGGGGCCGAAGTGTGGATGGTCGCCGGCGGTGCGCCGGAAGCCAAGCTCGAGGCGCTCGCATGCGGCGCGGGGATGGAGCTGCTCATCGCCGGAACGGCGCAAGGTCAGGCTTTTCGGCGGCGCTTGCGTGTCGAAGCGTCCCAGCTTACACCGGAAGGTGCGGCCAATTCGGTCACCGGTCGCGTGAGCGCTGGCAAATGAGCGTGAGGAGCGACGGCATGCACGAACAAGATAGGGCGATCCTCAAATCACTCGTCAGCGTGGCCTGGGCCGACGGCCGCATCGCCGCGGAAGAGACCGAGGTGCTCGAAGCGCTCTTGCAGGCCTTCGAAGCGACGCCCGAGGATCAAGCCGAAATCCGCGCCTTCGCCGAAACCCCGCGAACGCTGAACGACATCGCGATCACCGAGCTCTCGAGCGATGACCGACGCTTGCTGCTGCAGCACGCCGTTCTCATCACGTTCATCGACGGCGAGCAAGCGCCCGAGGAGAAGAAGCTCCTCGCGACACTCTGCGACAAGCTCCGAATCCCGACCGACGAAGCATCGAAGCTGCTTCAAGCAGCCGAAGAGCGCGCCAAGCGGTTCTTGGAAGTCTTGTAACGCTACCCTTTTGCCGCGCGGCCGAGTCGCTCGATTTCTTTCAGCAACGTCATCGGGCTGAACGGCTTACCGAAATATGCCGTGACCCCGATCTCCGCCGCTTTCGCGCGCGCCGGGGCGTCGTCGCGTGCGCTGATGATGACCACGGGCACGCTCCTAGTGGCCGGGTTGGCGCGAATCTTCTCGCACACCGCAAACCCGTCGTATTGGCCGGGCAAATGGAGATCGAGCAAAACGATGTCGGGCGGCGTCTGAATCGCGACCTCGATCGCCTTGGCGCCGTTGCTCACGGCGACGACTTTGTGGCCGCGGGCCGAGACGAGCGCCTCGATGAGCTTGCGGATCGAATCTTGGTCCTCGACGACGAGAATCTGCATGCCAAAAGGGTACTACGGCGGTCTCACGCAGAAATTTAGTCGGAGAACTTGACCTCGAGCCGGCCGCGCCCTTCGGCGGGCGAGAGCAGCCCGACGTGGGTGCCGAGGTGCTGCGCAAGCGTGCTCGCGACGAAGAGGGCGATGGTAGCCGGGCGCCCCGCGCTCGCGGGGTCGATTTGGGTCGTGAGCAGGGCGCTCCAAGCTTCTTCCGGGATGACGGGGCCGCCGTCGTCGACGACGAGGCGCCCCCCCGGTTCGAGAGCTTCCACGAGCACCAGAACCTCGCCATCGCGTGGCGTAGCGGAGATGGCGTCGCTGATGAGCGTACGCGCCAAGAGGTGCGTCGCCACAGGCCTCGAGTTGAGGTTGGCGTGGGCGGGGATTTGGCTCTTCAGCGTGACGCCCCGCAGAAGCGCCCGCGGCTCGAGCTCGGCCATGGCGGCTCGCACGGCGTCGGCGAGGTTGACGTGCTGCACCGATTCGTGAAGCGGGCATTGCGACAAGCGCAGCAGATCGGCCGCCATTTCGTTGGCCGCGGCCGGCGTTCGGCCCTCATGTAACGCGGGAGCTTCATTCTCCAATGATTTGAAAATATTGGTCAATTGGAACGAGATGCCAGCGGCCATCGCGGTGAGCGCGCTCAGCGCGCGGTTGTACTCGCTCGGCTTGGAAGAGAACCGAGGTGGGGGAGACTGGGAATAGGAAAACACCGACGCGAGCTCGCGTGCGTAGGCTTCGCCCTGCCGCTGGGCCGCTTCGAGCTCGCGGCGCAAGTCTTCGACTTCGCGCTGTTCGTCGGCGCCGTCGGCGGGCAAAAAGATCGACTCGGTTCCCCCCTCGAGCTCGAAACGTCCGCCGTAACGTGTGGCCATGCGGCTCAACCAAGCCCGCTCGGTTTCGGCGTTGGCCGATGAATCGGGCCCTAGGGTGACGCTCACGCGGATCTCCGATCCCTCGCGCCGAATGGAGAGCTCGGGGGTCCCCATCTCGGGCCCGCCGCCGGTGGGGTTCGACGTGCCGACCAAGACCTGAAGCATGCGCCGGAGCTCGGCTTCGTCGCCGAAGACGTCGGTTCCGCTGCCGGGTTCGATCGACACGCGAGCGTCGGGGGCGGCCTCCCAGAGGAGCGCCGCGAGATCGATTCGACCGCGACGGTTGCGCGAAGCGCTGCCTGTGTGGAGCGTCGCCAGCATCTTCATGGCGTCGTCGAGCGCGTCGAGCTCGGGCTCGATGCTGGGTGCGGGCGG
>DATEMX010000160.1:0-3649 GCA_035275365.1 Polyangiaceae bacterium
GGCATCGATCCCGTCAAGCTCGCAGCCGTGAGCGTGGGGAGCGTCGTCATGGGCGCCACCACGTACATCGGCAACGGCCCGAACCTCATGGTGAAGGCCATCGCGGAGCGCGCGGGGTATGCCATGCCGAGCTTCGGCCGATATGCGATATTCGCACTCGCCGTCCTACTCCCCGCGCACGCCGTGACGACGGTCGCTTTCGTGCTGCTCGACCGATGATCTTCACCAGGAGTCGCCATGACCGAGCCCTCTGACGAACAAGCATCGAAGCCACCGACAGAGAGTATGGACAGCGTCGACCCGGGCTCTATCGCCTTTGGGAAGCCCGCGGTCGAGCCGCAAAATATCCTCGTCGCCATCGACTCGTCGGCAGCCGCCGAGCGATTGCTCGACATGGCGGGGCGCATGGGCCGAGCCATGCCCGAAGCCACTCTCCACGTGCTCCACGTCGTCCGGTCGAACAAATGGGAGCGGTCCCGCGCCGGGGCGCCGGCCTCCGATCAAACCGACGCGATCGAGGACGCCAAAGAGCACCTCGCTTATTGCGCCCGAACGCTGCGCGGGCGAACCCGCATTCCCGTCGTGCAGCACTTCGCCGTGGGCGACGTCGCCTCGGAGATCTTGCGGCGCGCCTTCGAGCTCGACATCGATTTGCTCATCATCGGTACCCACGACTACCAAGGATTCGAGCGTTTTCTTCTCGGTTCCGTGGCCGAAGGGCTCATGCGCAAGGCAGGTTGCCCGGTTCTCGTCGTTCGCCCCAAGCACCACAAGCCATAGGCGTCAAAACCAGCATCTTCACAGTGAGGAGAGCGGCACCCGCGACCGAGCCGCGCGATCGGCGGGCCTTCCGCTCAAGAGGAACGCGACTCCGCCAAAGGTCGCAAGGCCCGCCACCAGGAACACGGTGGGAAAGCCGCTACGTTCGGCGATGGGCCCAAACACGACGCCGCTCAGCGCAAAGCCCAAGTTGAAGCCGCCATTGGAGAGCGACATGATCTTGCCGCGCTCGGCCTCGGAGGTCCCTTCGACCGTGAGCGCGCTGAACGCCGGAAAGAACAGCCCGTGCGCCAGTCCGAACACGGCGCCGATCGGCTCGAGCCAACCTGGCTCGAGCCACTGCATCGAGAGGACCACCGCCCCATAGAGGCCGAGCGACCCCACGGAGATGCGATGGTAGCCAACCCGATCGGGCAACCTTCCCATGCCGAGGCGAGAGAACAACGCGGCCAGCGTGTAGGCAATGAAGAACCCGCGCACGTAGCGAATCTTGAGGAGCAGCGCAAAGGGCTGCGAGAACGTGAACATCGCGCCGAACGCCGCGCCCCACACGACGACGATGGCCGTCATCCAGAGCGAGCTCGGACGCAGCAGCACCGATACGAGTGACGTGGGGTCCGCGCGCGGGGGCGCTTCGCCTTCCGGAAGTCCACGCGCGAGCACGAGCGCAACGGCCGCGATGCCTGCGGCGATGGCGAACACCACCTTCCAGCTCGCGGCTTCGGCCACCATCTCCGCGACGGCGGGGGCCACGGCGTTCATCGCGAGATTGGCCGCACCGTAGTAGCCAAACGCTTGGGCCATGCGCGCCTTGGGCGCCACGCGGATGGTGAGCATCATGCCGGCCGTAAAAAGGAGCGCCCACGCGACGCCTTGGATGGCCCGCAGCGTGAGAAGCAACACGCCAAACCGATCGACCGCCAAAAATCCCGCCGCGGCCACGGCCAACATGACGATCCCGGCGAGCACGATGCGACGCGGTGACCATCGATCGAGCGCCGCCGCGAGAAACGGGACCACGACCACCGACGAAGCGCCATACACCGTATTGGTGAGGCCCACCTCCGAAGGTGTTCCGTGGAGCTCGAGGGTGATGTATTTCGGCAGCAGATAGAAAACACAGATGGCAAAGCCCGCGAGCGGCTGCACGGTGAGCAGCCGCACGAAGGCGGGACGAAACAACGGCTCGGAAGGTCGTGCGTTCATGGTCTTTCGACTGACTGAACCTTCCAGAGAGACTCCCAAAACGCGAAACCCTCTCTGGCCGGCTCGGCGAGAGAGGGTTGGGAAGCGAAGCTCGATGAATCAGCCGCTGACGCCCTCTCGCGCCGCACGAATCTTTCGTGCAACACACCACGGGGATCGTCGAATCGCGAGATGAGCCATCGGTGGTCTCTTCTTAGCCGAGCGCCTTTGTTCGAGCAAGGTCCACTTCGACATTTGCCCTCGGACCATCGAGCGGCGCCCGATCGTGCGGCGCTTCGTGGCGTTTCGCCGAGCTGCTTCGCGGTGTCACGCGTCGAGCGCTCCGTCGAGCTGCTTTCGCTGCGCTCCTTCGCCGAGCCAGTTCGGCGGTCGGCGGCCGTGACTAGGCCACGCCCCTTCCAGACGCGGAGTTTTCGTAATACGAAATTCCCACATCTAGTAGGTAGCACCGTGGCGGCACCACTATAGGTAGTATTTTTGTGACACTAAAATGCCAGCCTCGAAGGGGGACGCGATCAGCAACAACGTCGGGTGGAAATGTCGGGCGGAAAACGTCGGGTCGGATCCGCAACGAACAAGCGACTCGCCGGTCGAGCCGCGAGCCGATCGGTGGGAAGACGGCGGGGCTCAGCGCCGTTTCAGCCACCACCGCGTACCGAGACCGATCAGTCCGAGAACGGCGAGCACTGCGACGGGTGCGAACGCTTGTCGGAGATCGTGCTCGAAGAGCGACTCGCCCATGACGACGAGCGCCGCGGCATACCCGCCGGTGATCAGCATCGAAAGGCCGAAATAGAGCGCGAAGGGTACGCCCGCCATCCCGAGCACGTAGTTTTTGACGAACGCGGGAACGCCGGGCGTGAGCTTCACCGCGACGGCAAAGCGCACCGTGCGTCGGCTCTTGCCCTCGAACACCGGCAGCTCGTAGTCGAACCTCCGCACGAGCGCTTCGATGCGCGGCCGCATGCCGCCGCGCGCGATCCAGTAACAGATGGCGAGATTGAGGCCGAGCGCCGTGATCGATCCCAGGAGACCCACGCGCACACCGAAGGTCGTGCCCGCCAGAAGAAAGAGGGGCGTGACCGGAACGCCGAGCGCCGGCAGCACCGACATGGCACCGAAGAACACGGGGGGGCTCGCGTCCTCCTTCCAAGCGAGGAGCGCTGCGCTGTCCCAGCCGGACCACACGAAGAACGCCAGCATTGCCACGATGACGGCACCCGCGGCGAAAGTCAGGTATCGCGTCAGTGGGGTTCGCATGAAGGGCGCGGCTCGAAGCGAGCGCTCGCTGAGACGTGAGGTATGCAGCGTTGATGCCGCTTGGGACGGGCAGTCGCCGCCAAGCCGAGGATTGGGGGTCGGTGGCTGCAGGATGACGACGTGGTGGGGGGGCGTTGCTGAGCGACGCGAGTGGACGGTAACGGAGCACGGGGGGCTCCGGAAGATCGACGAGAGCCTTGGCAAGGGCCTAGTTGGCAAGGGCCTAGGGGGCCCCGGAGCGCGCCGCTAGTGCTGCGGCTTGCAGATGAGGCGGGGGCCGGTGCTCTCAGGCGAGGTGCTTCCTTCGGTGCAGACGCCTAGGAGGCCTTGGTCGAGCTTGCAGGTTTCGCCCATTTTGGTGCACGCGGCGGGGGGGTCGGTTTTCATGGCCGTTGGACAGGCC
>DATEMX010000161.1:0-2915 GCA_035275365.1 Polyangiaceae bacterium
ATGAAGCTGGGCAAAGAGTATTTGGCCGCCTTCACTGTGGGCGATCAGCTCCTCTGGGGCGCCGCCGAGCCGCTCCGCCGCACGCTGCGAATCTTGCTCGAATCGTAAAGCGCATCGATAAGCGTTTTGGCCAGCTCGGGCCGCCAGAATTATTTCGCCCCGTCCTTCGTCCGATAGCGATATGTTCGGTGATGTGGAAGCCCGCGCGTTTCGCGCGGCTGGAGGAGGATCGATGCGATCTGCGAACGTGGTTCTTGTAGTAACCGCTGCCGTTGGTGTTGCTTACTCGCTTCCGGCGTTCGCGCAAGCGCCGCCGCCGCATCCTGGTGCGCCGGCCGCCGCACCTCCAGGCTACGCGCCGCCGCCCGGTGGCTACGCGCCTCCGCCGCCAGGCTACTACCCGCCGCCCGGCTACGGTCCCCCGCCCGCCGCCGACGGACCACGGACGGCCAACAACGCGCTCTACGTCGAGCTCTTGGGTGCCGGGTTTTTCTATTCGCTCAACTACGATCGATCGTTCGGCCCCATCGCGGCTCGCGTCGGCTTCGGCTACATCGGCATCAGCGGCCGCGCCGCGGACGGTTCGACGGCGTCGGTCGCTTTCCTCACGGTACCCGTGGGTCTCACGTATACCGGGATCGGCTCGAAGAAGCACATGTTCGAGATCGGCGCGGGCGCCACGATCATCCATGTGGGCGCGGGCGTGACTTCGTTCGGCCTCGAGGGCAAGAACGAGTCGGCGACGGGCGCCATCTTCTACCCGACCTTGGGCTATCGCCTGCAGCCGCCCGACGGCGGCTTCTTCCTACGGACGGGCGTCGACGTTCTCACCGGCTCGGGCGTATTCCTTCCCTGGCCCTACGTTGGGCTCGGCGGCACGTTCTAGGGGCGGCAACGTCGCGAGATCTTCGCCCGTGATGAGCTGTGCGTTGATGCGTAGGGTGAAGAACGAATAAGCCCAGTTGAAGAGGACCACGAGGCGGTTTCGAAAGCCGATGAGAAAGGCGATGTGGATTCCGAGCCACGCTAGCCAGGCCAAGAGACCGCTCACCTTCCACTTCTCGAACATGATGCCGATGGCCGCGCCCCGGCCGATGACTGCGAACATTCCGCGGTCCCAGTAGGCGAACGGGGTGAGCGGCTGGCCGCGCATCTGGCGCAGGATGCTCACGCCGGCGTGGGTGCCGGCCTGCATCGCGGCGGGGGCAATCCCGGGGAGGGGCTTGCCCCGGTATTCGAGCGAAGCGAGATCGCCGATCACGAAGACCTCGTCGTGACCGGGGATCGTCAGACTCGGCGTGACGAGGACGCGCCCCACGCGATCGAGCGGCACGCCCAGCGTTTTCGCGAGCGGCGACGCGGCGACGCCCGCACCCCACAGGACCGTGCGGGCGTTGATCCAATCGGGCCCTGCGCGGACACCTTCGGCGGTGACGTCCGTCACGATGGTTTTCGTCCGTACCTCGACCCCGATGCGCTCGAGTGATCGTCGTGCGTGATCGGAGAGCGTCTCGGGGAACGCGCCGAGCACGCGCGCCGCGCCCTCGACGAGGACGACGCGCGTGTCGGTGGCCTGAAAACTCTTGTACTCTTTGGCGAGTGAGGCGCGTGCGATGTCGCACAACGCGCCGGCGAGCTCGACGCCGGTTGCCCCGCCACCGATCACGACGAACGTGAGCCACGCCTTTCGGCGCTCGGGATCGGGTTCACGCTCGGCGGCTTCGAAGGCCATGAGCACGCGCCCACGGATCTCGATGGCGTCTTCGATGCTCTTCAAGCCGGGAGCGTGCTTTTCCCAATCGTCGTGGCCGAAGTACGAATGAGTCGAACCGGTCGCGATGACGAGGTAGTCGTACGCAAGTTCGTCGCGCAAGAGCCGCACCTTCTTGCCCGCGAGGTCGACGGCCTCTGCTTGGTCGAGCAGCACGGTGATGTTGGGGCTCTTCACGATGCGACGAATGGGGGCGGCGATGTCGCTCGGATTGAGGGCCGCCGTCGCCACCTGGTAGAGCAGCGGCTGAAACAAGTGGTGGTTGCGCCGATCGATGAGCGTGACCATGGCGGCCGAGCCTTGCAGCTTTCGCGCTGCGTGGAGGCCCCCGAAGCCTCCGCCCAGGATCACGACGCGAGGTCGCTGACCGCCGTTGACATTCACGTTCGGATCCTACACCACCTCACGCGCGCGCCACGCCTGGCACATAGCTCTCGGGACTCGCGCGAAAGATGTCGGCGCAATCGTCGCTGCAGAAGTGGTAGGTCCTCCCTCCGTAGCTCTCTTGAAGGATCGTCTCGTCGATGTCCACTTCCATCCTGCAAACCGGGTCGCGCGCGGTCTTCGATTGATCGCCGATTGCGTGCACGCCCATCGAGTGATTGGTGCTCATGGCCTTTGAGTCTTCGGCCGCGAACGCCCGCAACAAGGTGGCCCTTGGTCAGCCGGGGTAAAGAGCAGCGCTCAGCACTTGGTCCGCCGAATCGACGAGAAAAAAATGCATCTCGTCGCGAACATCGGCCGGCACCTCCTCGAGATCGCGCTCGTTTTGGCGGGGAAGAACGACGCTCCGAAGCCCCGCGCGGTGCGCGGCGAGGACCTTCTCGCGGATGGCGCCTACGCCGAGAATCTTTCCGCGCAGCGTGATTTCGCCGGTCATCGCGATGGTGCTCTTCACGGCGCGCCCGGAAGCGCACGACGCGAGCGCCGCCAGCATGGTAGCGCCGGCGGAAGGCCCGTCTTTGGGGATGGCTCCCGCGGGGACGTGAACGTGGATGCTCTTATTGCGAAAGGCCGATGGCTCGACCCCCAGGCCTCGGCCCGCCGAACGAAGGTACGAGAGCGCGGCCTGAACCGACTCGCGCATGACCTCGCCGAGCATACCCGTCAGGATGAGGTGCTCTTGATCGTTGGGCGAGATCGT
>DATEMX010000162.1:0-2915 GCA_035275365.1 Polyangiaceae bacterium
GCAGGTCGACACGACGCCTCGGCAGCGTCGCGGTCTCTTGATGCAGGCGAGCTTCTTGACGAGCGGTTCGCTCGGCACCGACACGAGTCCCTCGGCGCGCGGTGCGCGGATCGCCGAGAGCCTTCTTTGCGCGTACATCCCCCCAGCGCACGGGGAATTTCCTCTAAGACCTTCCGAATCCTCGACGATGAGACAGCGACTGGAGGTGGAGGTGGCAAGGAGCACCGCGTGCGCTGCTTGCCACAAGCTGATGGACACGCTGGGACTGGCCTTCGAACACTTCGACGCCGTCGGCAACTGGCGTGACACCGACCACGGCTTGCCCATCGACACGCAAGGAACGGTCGAGCCCAATCTCTCGTTCACCGACGCGCTCGATCTCGTCCAACAGCTGGGCAAGAGCCGCGACGCGAGCAGGTGCTTTGCCTCGAAGTGGATGAGCTACGCCTACGGCCGGCGAGAGCTCGACCAACCCTGCCTGCCGCGCGCGCTCTCGATGATCGAGGCGCGCTCGGGCTGGAAGCTGCGCGACCTGGTGCTGGCTTTGACGCAGACCGAAGACTTTCTCTATCGACAGCCGGGCGAGCCATGACCATGCGAAATTTTCGTCTCGATCGACGCGCGGTACTCAGGGGAGCGGGGAGCGTGGCCGTCGCGCTGCCTTGGCTCGAAGCCATGGCGCCCACGCGAAGCGCCGCGGCCGCTTCGCTGCCGGCACAGCGGTTTCTCGCCGTCTTTACGCCGGGGGGAACCGTCTACGAGAAGTGGCAACCGACCGGGACCGAACCCAACCTCGCGCTCAGTCCGATCCTCGCTCCGCTCGAACCGGTGAAGAAGCAGGTCGTCGTCCTCGACGGTCTCACCATGAAAAGCGCCGTCGGGGAGCAGCGTCAGGCGGGGCTCATCGCCTGGCTCACCGGCAGGCCGCAGGTCCCTTCCGGGTTGCCCGCACCGAAGTCGTTCGCGAACGGCCCTTCGCTCGATCAGGTGCTCGCCAAGCAAATTTCGGCCAACAAGAAGAAGCGGCAGAGCCTCGAGCTCGCCGTGAGGTGGGGCACGGGCAAAGCGCGCGGCGAAGTCTCGCCCATCGACATCGCCAACTACGAAGCGAACGACCCCTTCGCTCCCATCAAGCCGCTCCTCGATCCCGCGCAGATCTGGAGAGAATTGTTTGGCGCCATCGATCCCGAGCTCAGCACCCGCGCCGCGTGGGACAAGTCGATCTTGGACGCCGTCACCGCTCGCTATGCCAAACTCGGTCCGCGGCTTGGCAGAGCCGACCGTCGAAAGATGGACGAGCACTTGACCCGCCTCCGCGAAATGGAAAAGCGCATCGCCGACATAGCCCAGAGGCGATGCGTGGTGCAACCGCTCACCGACACGAGCGGCTACGATCCAGAGAGCGGAAAGAAGAGCAACGATACGGGGACCATGATCGACCTCCCGACCGACCAAGCGATCCCCAAGGTGGGCAAGCTCATGATGGACATGATGGTCATGGCCTTCGCGTGCGATCTCACCTCGGTGGGCACGTTGCTTTGGGGTGACGTCGAAGCCAAGTACACGCTGCCGTGGCTCAGCCTGCCGGAGACGCACGCCTTCTACCAGAACGACGGCGGCTACCACCCCGACAAGATCGAAATCATCTGCCGCTGGTACTCCGAGCAGCACGCCTACCTGCTCCAAGAGCTCGGCAAGATCGACGTCGGCGGGCATTCGCTGCTAGCCGAAACGGTCGTCTTTTTCGGCTCCGAGGCGCAGCACCCCGCCTCGCACGCGAAGACCAACATGCCCTTCCTGCTGGCGGGCGGCGGGGGCGGACTCGTCGGCGGCCGCCACGTCCGATACAACGGCGAGTCGCACAACGATCTGCTCGTCTCCATTTTCAATCTGTTCGGCGATTCGCGGAAGACGTTCGGCGATCCCGCACACTGCACCGGTCCGCTCCCCAAGATCATCTGATCGCCTTCTGAAGCAAGACCTCCGCCTGTTCGGTCAGTCGTTACGGGTCTTATGGTGGCTCCGATGCAACGATCTGGTAGTGAGGATCTGACCCAGTAGAGGCGGGTGGTCGGTTAGACTCCGACCGCATGGTTCGCACCGTTCAAGCCGTCCGATACGTGTTGCCGCTTCGCGAGGGGAGCTCCGTGCCCGCCCTCGTCGAAGGCGACGATCTCGGCCTCTACGTGGTGAAGCTGAGCGGCGCCGGTCAAGGGCCCAAGGCGCTCGTGGCCGAGCTCGTCGCCGGTGAGCTCGCGCGCGCTTTGAGCCTCGATGTTCCGGAGATCGTGCTGGTCGACCTCGACCGCGCGCTCGCAGCGAGCGAACCGGACCCCGAGCTCTTCGCCCCGCTCGACGCGAGCGCAGGCGTCAACGTAGGCCTCGACTATTTGCCGGGCAGCGTCACGGTCGATCCGGTTGCCGGTCCCCCGCCCGACGCGACGACGGCCTCGCGTATCGTCCTCTTCGACGCCCTCGTCACCAACGTCGATCGCACGCCAAAAAATCCGAACCTCCTCTTTTGGCACGGGCGCATCTGGCTCATCGATCACGGCGCGTCGCTCTATTTTCACCACGGCTGGGCCAAGGCGAACCGCCTCGAAGGGAGCGACGACCCTTTCGTCGAAATCCAGCGACACGTCCTTTTACCGTGGGCGTCGAAGCTCGCCGAAGCGGCCCGTCACGTGGAGAAAACCGTGACGAGCACCCTCATCGACGAGATCGTCGGCCAGATCCCCGCGGCCTGGCTCTCTCCCGACGACGCGTTCCCCGATCCCGACGCCCACCGGTCCGCCTACGGCGCATGGCTACGGCAGCGGGTCTCCAAACTATCGACCTTTCTAGAGGAGGCCGAACGTGCCCGCGCGCTCGCCGTTTGACTACGCCATCGTGCGGGTCGTCCCCCACGTCGAACG
>DATEMX010000163.1:0-6705 GCA_035275365.1 Polyangiaceae bacterium
CGTGACTTGGCATCCAGGCATGCCGGTATCGTCGGCACCGTGTGCGTTCGTCTGCTCGAACGGCACCTGCACGGGCGAATGCGTGCCGGGCGCCACGGAGTGCGAAGGCAATGGCGTCAAGACGTGCAGCGCGAGCGGCACCTGGAGCACGCGCACGGCCTGTCCGTTCGTTTGCTCGAACGGCGTTTGCACGGGTGCGTGCTCACCTGGCAGCACACGCTGCAACGGAAACGGAGTCGAGACGTGCAGCGCGAGCGGCGAGTGGGTCTCGTCGGCTCTCTGTCCGTTCGTTTGCTCGAACGGCGTTTGTATCGGGATGTAGACCCGACACGCGCTGCCTGATACGGGCTCCGCAGATCGCACGGCGCATGCGGTGGTCAATCACATCATTCGTCACGCGCGACGCGCGGCGCTAACAAGAAACCCTGCCGCGTCGGTGGTCAGGCTGCCCAGCGGAGCGCCTCGCGCCGCGCCGCGCCCCGAAAAGCGCGCTTTTCGGGGGCAAATACCATGCGGCGCGCTCCGCACGGAAACGGAAGAGGTCACGAAATCGCGAACTCTGATTTCGACCGCGCTCATAGGCGCGCGAGGGCGTCGTGCACGGTGAGCGCTCCGGCTCGCGTCGCGGGGACGAGCGTGGCGAAGAAGGAGACCGTCATGACCACCACCAACCATTCCAGGGCCGCCGTGTGCGAGAGCACCAGCGGGAGCGCGGCGAGAAAGCCGAGATTGCCGACGAGCCCGTCGACCAAGGCCGTGAGCGGAACCGAGAGCACCCACGCCAGCGCGTAGCTCGGGCCCGCGATGAAGAACGATTCGGCGAGCACCAGGCGCTTCAGCCTCTTCGGCGTGGCGCCCAGGGTCGAGAGGATCCCGAACTCGCGCGTTCGTTCCACGACGCTGCTGCCCATCGTGGAGGCGAGGCCCAAGGCTCCGACGATGGCCATGATCGCCGCCATGGCGAGGAGCGATCGGATGAGGATGACGATGTGATCGCCGATCGCCGTGCGGAGCTCGGCCAGGGGTATGCCTGCCTCGACGCTGGCGCCCGCCTCCGCGAGCGCGTCCTCCACTCGACGCAAGATCGCGATGCGCTCGCCGGCAGAGCGCGCGCTGGTCGCGAGGCGGAGCATTCGAGCACCGGTCCCGGTGCCCGCGGCGCGGCTGAAGGACTCGGTGTCCACGTAGGCAACTGCCGGGGAACCGATCTCTTCGACGATGCCCGAGAGCACCCAGCTCGTGGGCGCTCCGTCGAGCGATAGCGTAACCCGGTCGCCCAGGCGGGCGTTCGGTACTTGCGCCGCCGCCGAGTGGTTCAAGACGACGGCGCCACTATCGCCCGGCACGAGCCAGCGCCCGCTCCGAAGCGGGAACCGAACGAGCGTGGTCCGCGGCGGAGGTGCGAGCATGATGAGGCTGCCGTGGCCGCGATCGGGGTAGGTGCGCACCACGTCGATCTGGCCTGGTCGCGCGATGGCGGACGGTGAATATCCCCAGGCCTCGACGTGGGTGACCCCGGGAACACGAGCGACCCGCGCCGCAACCGTCGCCGGTTCGGCGGCGCGGAAGCGGACTTCGAGATCGTAAAAGCGCGTCTCGCCGATCTTGGCGAGGTTCTTCTCCCAGCTCGCCGACACGTTGATCGCGGTCATGAACATGGCGCCGCCGGCCGCCAAGAGGCCCAACGTGAGGCCGAGTCGAGCGGGCCTACGCAGCACGTTGCGGAGCGGCATCGGCAGCGCGGCGAAGCGCGCGCGCACGGTGTCGGGCGAGACGCCGTATTGGTCGATGGTCTCGCGGACCGTCATCCGCGTCGCGCGCGCTATCGGGATCGATCCCACGACCACGGGCACGACGAGCCCCGCGGCGACTTGCGTCGCAAAGACCCACCACGGGAGCGTGGAGCAGGTGAGCGTGAGGTTCAACATCGTGGCGGCCGCGCTCGAAAAGAAACGGGCGCCCACGACGGCCAAGGGGACGGCGAGGACGAGGGACACGGCGCCCACCGCGAGGAGCAACACCACGTACATGGCGACGAGTTGACTCGTTCGGGCGCCCACCGTCTTCATCACGCCGATCTCGCGGACCTGGCGGGCGAGCATCGCGGCGAGCGACGTCGCCACGAGCGTCGCGCTGAGCACGAGCGCGAGCCCGCTGAACGCCAGCATGAGGATCAGCACCGTCGTCATCTGCCGCTGATGCGGGTGCTCTGCGGGAGGAGGCACGCGAATTTCGTGCACGCGATGACCGCGAGCGCCGAGCCAACCTGCGATCTCGAGCGCGGCTCGCTCGGCGCTCGCGATATCGCGCGGGCGGTCCCGCGCCTCGATCCGAAGCTCGTGCAGGACCGGCGCTTCTCCGAGGCGCGCGAGGGTCGCCCGCGTCACGTAGCCGTAGCCCTCGCGCTCCTGCCAAGCCGGCGCCAACCCCGGATCGTGCACCAGCCCCGAGATTCGAACGGACACGGGCGAGCCGCTCGGCGTTTTCACGAGCACCGCGTCGCCTTCGGCCGCCGCGAGCATGCCGACGGCCGTCCTCTCGATCAGCATCGTTCCTTCGGGAGGCGGGAACGCGCCGCTCTCTCTTCGGAAGGTGTTGAGCCGCAGGTCATCAAAGTCGTCGACGACGAACAAGAGGAGCGGCCGCCATTCGTCGCCGACGCGAGCTCGCGCCAGGATCACGTCGCGAGCCTCGGCTTCGGAGACGATCGAACCCTGCCGGAGCTCCTGCAAGAGTGCAGCATCGACGCCGTTTGACAGCTCGAGCGTCGCGGAAGCTGGACGCGTGCCCAGGTAGTTGACGGCGATCTCCCGGGTGAGGATGGCGTAGGCGCCGAGCACCGCGCCTACGGCGACGAGGCTCACGGCGATGGCCACGATCATGACGGCGGCGCGCCCCGCCTCGGCTCGGACGTCTCCGATCAGCTTGTGCCAGCGTACACTAAACATGAGCTACCACCTCGGTAGCGGCCGCCTCGGGGCCGCCCGCCGTTTCGCCGGCGATCTTGCCGTCGACGATGGTGACGGTGCGATCGATGGTCTGCGACATGTCGCGCTCGTGGGTCACCATGAGAACGGTCTTGCCGGTGCGCGTCAGTCGCCCGAGCAGTTCGAGGACCGCGCCGGCCGTGTGTGAGTCGAGGTTGCCGGTGGGCTCGTCGGCCACGATCAAAGGCGGGTCGTTGGCCAGCGCCCGGGCGATCGCCGCGCGTTGTTGCTGGCCGCCGGAGAGCGCCGAGGGGATCTTCGACGCCTGATCGGCCACCCCCACGAGATCGAGCAATTCCAGCGCGCGCGCTCGCGCCTCACGCCGGGGCAGCGTGCCGCAGAAATCCATGGGGAGCATGACATTTTCGAGGATGGTGAGCGTCGGCAGGAGCTGAAAGAACTGGAACACCACGCCCACGGTGCGCCCGCGCCACGCCGCGAGGTCACTCTCGCCGAGCGTGTCGAGCCGAACGCCGGCGACTTGGACGGTTCCCGCGGTGGGCCGGTCGATCCCGGCCACGAGATTGACGAGCGTCGACTTTCCGCTCCCCGATTTGCCGACGATGGCGACGAACTCTCCTGCCTCGATCGAAAAATCGACGCGGTCGACGGCGGTGAAGCCACCTTGCTCAGTGGGAAAGGTCCGGGTGACGTTGCGGAGGTCGACGAGACGAGCGTTACGATCAATATTGGACATTGTGTCCAATATCTCTAAGCCCCGGTTCGACGCTTCGCAAAGGACAGCACCGGCGAAGTCGTGCGCTATTGGACAGAACCAAGACAACTGTCCCGAAACGCAGCGAGGCATTCGTTCGTGAAGCCGAAGAAGCCCGTCGACCGACGGGTGCAGCGCACCAGCCAAACGCTCCAGATCGCCCTCGTCGAGCTCATCATCCGCCACGGCTGGGACAAGATCAGCGTGCAGGCGCTGTGCGAGCAGGCCAACGTCGGTCGATCAACCTTCTATACGCACTTCGCCGACAAGGACGAGCTCCTCATGCGCGGCTTCGAAGATCTCCGCGCCGGGACGCGCGCATTGTACCCTCCGCCGTCTCCGGAGAACCCCAAACGGCTGGCCTTCACGCGAGGGCTCATCGATCACGCGAACGACCAGGTGCGCCTCTTCCGGGCGTTGATCGGCAAGCGCAGCGGGCAGATCGTCCAAAAGCGTTTCCTGTCGCTCGTCATCGATCTGGTAGGGGAGGACCTCGCCGGGCTTGCGCCGGCGGGACCCGCGCTCGAAGCAACGGTCCGCTACGTTGCCGGGGCCTTCGTCGAGGTGCTCGCGTGGTGGGTCGACAGTCGCGGCGTGTCGCCGGTCGAGGCCGACGAGCTGTTTCATCGGCTCACCACACCGGTCCTCGCCAGCGCTGCCGCTTTGCCCGAACGCAAGCCCTCCCTGACGACAGCCCGCACTACCAGGTGAACAGCGGGAATGCCTTGCCGGGCTTGGCGAGCAGATAGCCTTGGAGCAGATCGCACCCGAGGTCGACGAGCACGTCGCGCTCTTCGGGCGCCTCGATGCCCTCGGCTACGACCATCATCCCCATGTCGCGCGCCAGCGAGGTCATCGAGCGGATGAGCTTCTGCTTGGTGGGGAATTGATGCACGTCGCGGACGAGCGACATATCGAGCTTGACGAACTCGGGCTCGAGCGTGGCAAAGCTCGTGAGGCCCGCGTAGCCAGCGCCGAGATCGTCGATGGCGATGCGAAAGCCGACGGCGCGAAGCGCGGCGAGCCGCGTCTTGGCGTCAGGCACACTGTCGAGCGAGGCGCGCTCGGTGATCTCGAGGACGACGCGCGACGCGATCTGGCAGAGGGGAGCGTCGGGATCGGCGAGCGAGTCGTCGCACAGATCGCGCGGGTGCAAGTTCACGAACAGCGCACCCGCGTCGGGTTCCTTGGCAACGGCTTCGGCAGCGCGGCAGCGGATGACCCGGCCGAGATCTTGTAGTCGATCGAGCTTCTCGGCAGCCTTGAGGACGGCACCGGGATGGGGGAGGGCCGGCTCGGCGCTGCGCAGGAGACTCTCGTAGCCGAAGAGCGTGCGCGTTTGCGCGTGGACGATCGGTTGGTATGCCATCCACAGCGAGGTGAGCATCCGATCGAAGACGACGTCGAGCCCCGCGAGATCGCCCGCTTCGCTCGGCCGACCGCCCAAAAACGTGCGCGCGCTTCGTTTGACGCGCGCCATTTCGTGCATCTGGGCGGCGCGCTCGACCAGGCGGATGAGCTTCTCACCGTCCACCGGTTTCTGGAGGTATTCGAGCGCGCCGAGCCGCACGGCTTCGGCCGCGGTTTCGCCCCACGGCAGCGCAGTGAGAAGAATGACGGGCACGTCGAGATCACGGCGGCGAACGGTGCGAAGGAGCTGGATGCCGTCCATGCCCGGCATGGTCACGTCGCTCAAGATGACGTCGAACGAGCTATGCGCGAGCATGCCCTCGGCCTCGAATCCGTTGAGCGCCGTGGCCACCTCGTAGCCCGCGCTCGTAAGAGTCTTCTTGAGCGCACGCAAGAGGGCGGCTTCGTCGTCGACGACGAGTACGCGGGTGATGCGGGTACCGCGGTCGGCGTCGGTGGCGCCCGGGGCCGGCACGAGCGGTGGCCGCGGCAGGGCTGAGATGCGAGGCGCCGGGGCGTTGACGCCGAGTTGCTCGACGCGCAGCGTCGCGAGCTCGACTGCCTCGACGATCTGGCAGAGGGTCTCGCGGCGGGGGTCGGAGGCGGTCACACCGTCGGCCAGCGTGCGAAGGCGGGCACTCACCGACGCGAGCATGCGGCGAATTTCGCGCGCCGCTTCCGGGATGACTTCGTCATCGGTGGCTCCGTTTGCCTTGCCCTCCATCACGGCCGCGGCCCATCGAAATGTCGAGCCCGCATCTCCAAACCATTCCGACGGCCTTTTTCTGCAAATCTGAAGCCGATTCGCGGCGGGCCCGTCGTTTGCTCCCGGCCCGGGGCTTCCGACGCGCGGCTAATGCCACGCCGTGGGGGTGGGCCCCACCCCCGACCTGCCCTTGGGTCCCCACGCCGCCGAGGCTTGCCGTGCCGCTCTCATTCGACCGGGCGGGCGCCGTCGTGAAGGTCGAACTCTTCGGCCCGAGCCGAGAGACAGCACTCGCTTCCTTCCGGGAAAACTCGGCACATCTCCGGGCGGAGGCTGTAGATGCCGCATCGCTCGTCGGCGCGAAGATGCACGCACGTTCGGCTCGAGGTAAGGGAGAGGACGAGCTTTCCGTCGCTACGCCGGGCGTACGGTGCGCGGGCGAGGTCCGCGCGGCCCCCCCCTTCGAATCGCTCGATGTCGTCTCGATCGAGCTCGACGCGATTCGACCGACAGCAGGCCGCGCACGTGGTGCAGTCGAGCTCGAGGCGCCTCGTCGCGCCGCGGTGGGGCTTGTCGCGCTCGGCGCGGCGTCGCACGATGTCGTGGCAATCCGGCGGCACGAGCGTCGTCGCCAGCCCCTTGCCAGGCCCGCGCTGCGCCGAGCGGAACCGTTGCTTGCCGAGGTCGAGCACCGCGAAGTACGACAGATCGTGCGGGTCGTCTTCCTTCGGGACGGGGAACAAGAGCCAGGCGCGTTTGCGCTTCTTCGCGCGACCCCAAAGCACGGCGTGGCCGCCCCGCCTCACGTGCGCCGCCGCCTCGTGGATGAGGCGCGCGGGAAACGAACGGACGACGGGACGAACGACGATGCTAGGCGGCATGCGCCC